>NZ_DATBMI010000182.1:0-26332 GCF_036554925.1 Pedococcus sp. | reverse complement strand
CTCCTGGGTGGACTTCGACTACGTCACCCTGGCGCTCCAGCCGATGTTCCTGTTCTCCGCGACGTTCTTCCCGATCTCCACCTACCCGGACTCGCTCCAGTGGCTCGTCCAGGCCACGCCGCTCTACCACGGCGTCGCGCTCGAGCGGGCGCTCATGCTCGGGGAGGTCGGCCCGGGCATCCTGTGGCACGTGCTCTACCTCGTCGTCCTGGGCGGGCTCGGCGTCGTCGGCACCGCCCGCCGCCTGGAGAAGCTGCTGCTGTCGTGAGGCCACCCGTCGAGCCGGACGTTCCCGGAGCCGGCCAGGAGTCGGTGTGGGACTACCCGCGCCCGCCTCGGCTGGAGCGCACGTCCGCCCGGCTCGAGGTCGTGCTCGGCGGCCGGGTCATCGCGTCCACCACGGCCGGCTACCGGGTCCTCGAGACCAGCCACCCGCCGACCTACTACCTCCCGCCGGAGGCCTTCGTGCCCGGCGCCGTCCGGCCGGTCGTCGGCACGACCGTCTGCGAGTGGAAGGGCAGGGCGGTGTACGCGGACCTCGTCGCCGACGGCACCGTGGCCCCGCGCGCGGCCTGGTGGTACCCCGAGCCCACCGCGTCGTTCCGGGCCATCGCCGGCTACCTCGCCGTCATGCCCGGGCTCGTCGACGCGTGCCTGGTCGACGGGGAGCGCGTGACCCCCCAGTCGGGCGGCTTCTACGGCGGCTGGATCACCTCGGCGGTGGTCGGCCCGTTCAAGGGTGGGCCGGGCACACATGGCTGGTGACCCGGTGGGGGGAGACGCGGGGGAGCGGACGCCGAGGGGCGACGAGGTCCGGGTCGCCGCGTTCGCGGACCTCCCCGTGGAGACGGCGTACCGGCTGTGGGCCCTGCGCTCCCGGGTCTTCGTCGTCGAGCAGGACTGCCCCTACCTCGACCTCGACGGCCGCGACACGAACCCGGCGGCGCGCCACCTCTGGGTCGAGCGGGGCGGGGAGCCGGTGGCCACCCTGCGCCTGCTCGACGAGGGCGGGGTGCTGCGGATCGGTCGCGTCGCGACCCTGGCGGAGCACCGCGGGGCGGGTCTGGCCGCCGCGCTGGTGGAGGCGGCCCTGGCCGTGGCGGGGGAGCGGGACGTCGTGCTCGACGCCCAGTCGCACCTCGCGGACTGGTACACCCGGTTCGGCTTCGAGCCGAACGGGCGGGGATTCCTGGAGGACGGCATCCCCCACACGCCGATGCGCCGCAGCGGCCGGCACCCGGCGCGATAGCGGGCCCGCCGAGAACGCTCGGCGTGTCGTCGTCGGTTTGACGTACTTCGAACACGTGTTCGGGTAGATTCTGTCCACAAGAGGCGGCTTCGTCGTCACGCCATCCACTGCCCGTCAGCGGATCGCGCCGGCTGTCGGTGGTGCCTCCTAGCGTCTGACCCGACACGAGATCCACGGACTGTGCGGGTCGAAGGCAGGCGCGCCCGACTCGACGAACAGAAAGCAGGTGCGGCGATGGCTCGCCCGACCACAGGCAGTAGCGCAGGCAGCTTCGACCAGAAGCTCAAGGCCCTCGAGACGACCATGGGCCAGATCGAGAAGAGCCACGGCAAGGGCGCGGTGATGCGCCTCGGCGACGACGTCCGGCCGCCCATCGAGATCATCCCCACCGGGTCGATCGCCCTCGACATCGCACTCGGTATCGGCGGCCTGCCCCGGGGCCGCATCGTCGAGATCTACGGGCCGGAGTCGTCGGGCAAGACCACCGTCGCCCTGCACGCGGTCGCGAACGCCCAGCGCAAGGGCGGCATCGCCGCGTTCATCGACGCCGAGCACGCCCTCGACCCCGAGTACGCCAAGAAGCTCGGCGTCGACACCGACTCCCTCCTGGTGAGCCAGCCCGACACCGGCGAGCAGGCGCTCGAGATCGCCGACATGCTGATCCGCTCCGGCGCCCTCGACATCATCGTCATCGACTCGGTGGCCGCGCTCGTGCCCCGCGCCGAGATCGAGGGCGAGATGGGCGACAGCCATGTCGGCCTCCAGGCCCGACTCATGTCCCAGGCGCTGCGCAAGCTCACCGGTGCCCTCAACACCAGCGGCACCACCGCGATCTTCATCAACCAGCTCCGCGAGAAGATCGGCGTGATGTTCGGCTCGCCCGAGACCACCACCGGTGGCAAGGCGCTGAAGTTCTACGCCTCCGTCCGCCTCGACGTGCGCCGCATCGAGACCCTCAAGGACGGCAGCGAGCCGGTCGGCAACCGCACCCGGGTCAAGGTCGTCAAGAACAAGGTCTCCCCGCCCTTCAAGCAGGCGGAGTTCGACATCCTCTACGGCCACGGCATCTCCCGTGAAGGCGGCCTCATCGACATGGGTGTGGAGCACGGCTTCGTCCGCAAGGCCGGCGCCTGGTACACGTACGAGGGCGACCAGCTCGGGCAGGGCAAGGAGAACGCCCGCAACTTCCTCAAGGACAACCCCGACCTCGCCGACGAGATCGAGAAGAAGATCAAGGAGAAGCTCGGCGTCGGCCCCCAGGTCGACAAGCCGGCTGACCCGGTGGCCGAGGTCCCGGTCGAGTTCTGAGAGCAGTGAGCACCAGGCAGGACGCTGCCAGGGCGGCCCTCGAGGCTGCCTTGGCAGCGACAGCGACGGCCACCGGGGTCGCCGGGGCCACCGGTGCCGCCGGGGACACCGCGCGGCGCCAGTCCCAGCCGACCGACGACGGGAGGCCTCGCCGGCGCCGGCGAGCGGGCGTCCCGGGTGACCCCGAGCACGACCTCCGGTCCCGTGACGGCGAGCCGGACCCCCACGACGTGGCCCGGCAGATCGTGCTGCGCCAGCTCGCCCTGGCGCCCCGGAGTCGTCAGCAGCTGCGCGACAAGCTCCGCCAGCGCGGCTGCCCCGACGAGGTCGCCGAGGCCGTGCTCGACCGGATGACCGAGGTCGGCCTGGTCGACGACGAGGCGTATGCCGCGATGCTGGTCCGCTCCCAGCAGGCCGGGCGCGGGCTGGCCGCCCGGGCGCTCGCCCGGGAGCTGCGGACCAAGGGCGTCGACGACGAGACCGCCCGGGCGACGCTCGCCGAGATCGACCCCGAGGACGAGAGGGAGCGGGCGCGGGCCCTGGTCCGCAAGAAGCTCAGGACCATGCACGGCCTCGACGCGACGGTGCAGACCCGCCGCCTGGCAGGCATGCTGGCGCGCAAGGGCTACCCCTCGTCGATGGCCTTCGCTGTCATCCGCGAGGCCATTGCGGACGCTCCCGAGCATCAGCGAGACTGACCCGCACGCCGGGGGGCGTCAGGGCGTCAGCCACAGCAGGCACACCACAGAGGTGGGGGACCGATGAGCGATCTTGACCTGAGCACCTTCTATGCGCTGCGTGAGGGGGCTGCGACCCAGCCCGATGGTGGGCCGTGCCGCCTCACGACTCACGACCTCGGCACCCTGCGGGCTCGCAGTGGTCAGGTGGGCGCCTGTGACCCGTTCGTCTACCTCAGTGACCCTGCGGTCGAGGAGGTGCCACCGGGGGACTACCCCGTGAGGGTGACGGTGGCCGACGTCTCCGAGGCGGCTGACGGGTCCCACCTGCGCGAGGCCTACCTCAGCCTCGTCCTGTCCGACGCGCCCAGCGTGCGCGCCGCCTACGCCCGCAACATGAACGGTTCTGCCACGGGGAGCCATGACCTGGGGATCGTCGGTGTCGACGCCGGGACCGTCGCCTTCGTGGATGCCGCCGCCATCCGTTCGGGCATGCCCGACCCGCGGGTGCAGAACTGGTACGACGCGCTCTTCGACAACGGCACCACCTCGAGCTGGTTCGCGCTGATGGACGACCCCGGCCACCTGCGGGCGGGCTGCGCCAACATCCCGCTGCCGCTCTCCGAGGGCGAGGCCAACGTCGTGCTGGCCCACTCCGGCTGGGGCGACGGGGCCTACCCGCTCGTCTTCACCCTGGACGCCGCGGGCCGGCCGACCGGCCTGCACATCGACCTGCTGGTGGCCGGCCCGCTCGACCCCGACCTGGGCTAGCCGCACTCGACACCCCGCGCCAGGGCTGGCACCGGTGCGTCGGGCGCCGAGCCGGCAGGGTTAGCCTCGACGCCGTGACATTGCAGGTGGAGCGGGCTCGTGGTGTGAGCGCGGCGGGACTCGTCGGCTGGCTGCAGGCGGTCTCGGGGCACCGCCGCACGCCCGAGCGCAACCGCCACCTCGCCAACCTGCTCGCCCTGATCGCCGGCGTCCTCAACTCGGTCGGGTTCGTCGCGGTCGGGGTCTACACCTCGCACATGACCGGGCTCACCGCTTCAGTGGCCGACCATCTCGTGCTCGGCGGCTCGGCGCTCGTTGCGGTAGGGGCAGCTGCGATCGTGTCCTTCGTCGCGGGCGCGATGGCCTGCGCGGTCGTCTTCAACTGGGCGCGACGGCGCCACCTGCGCAGCATGTACGCCAACGTCCTGCTGCTGGAGGCCCTGCTGATCCTCGTCTTCGGGGCTCTCGCGGACCTGCTGACGTGGTCGCACCGCAACTGGCTCTTCGTCACTGTCCTGTGCTTCACCATGGGCCTGCAGAACGCCATCATCACCAAGATCAGCCAAGCGCAGATCCGGACGACCCACCTGACCGGGATGGTCACCGACATCGGGATCGAGCTGGGCAAGCTGAGCTTCCGAAGCCGTCGCGCGGACCTCGAACCCGTCCACGCGGACCTGCACAAGCTGCGCATGCTGAGCGCCCTGGTGGTCCTGTTCTTCGTGGGAGGCATCCTGGGCGCCGCGGGCTACCTCGCTGCGGGCTTCTCGGTCCTCCTCGCCCCGGCGGTGGTTCTGCTGGTCGCCGCGGCGCCCCCACTCGTGGATGACCTGCGCCGCGGCCGTGGCGGTCCGCTCGTCCGCCGGGTCCTCCGCCGCGTGCCGCGCACCTGATCGCCACCCCGGGTCGTCGGCGCAGTCGGTCCGCCCAGCGGTTCCTCGGGCACTGCGCCGAGCCCGTACCCTTGTCGGTGCGATGACCACACAGACGACGCTGAAGACCTACGACGTGCGCACCCACGGGTGCCAGATGAACGTCCACGACTCGGAGCGCCTTGCCGGGCTGCTGGAGACCGCGGGCTACATCGACGTGCACAGCCTCCCCGCCACCGACCGCCCCGAGGCCGCAGACGTCGTCGTCTTCAACACCTGCGCGGTGCGTGAGAACGCCGACAACAAGCTCTACGGCAACCTCGGCCAGCTCCGCCCCGCGAAGACCCGCAACCCCGAGATGCAGATCGCCGTCGGTGGCTGCATGGCGCAGAAGGACCGCGACACGATCGTCCAGCGCGCGCCGTGGGTCGACGTGGTCTTCGGCACCCACAACATCGGCAGCCTCCCGGCCCTGCTGGACCGCGCCCGTCACAACCGCGAGGCGCAGGTCGAGATCCTGGAGAGCCTCGAGGTCTTCCCGTCCACCCTGCCGACCCGGCGCGACTCCGCCTACAGCGGCTGGGTCTCGATCTCGGTGGGCTGCAACAACACCTGCACGTTCTGCATCGTTCCCAGCCTGCGGGGCAAGGAGGCGGACCGCCGCCCCGGCGACATCCTCGCCGAGGTCACGGCGCTGGTGCAGCAGGGCGTCGTCGAGATCACGCTGCTAGGGCAGAACGTCAACACCTACGGCGTCGAGTTCGGCGACCGCCTGGCCTTCGGCAAGCTGCTGCGCGCCTGCGGCGAGATCGAGGGCCTGGAGCGGGTTCGCTTCACCAGCCCGCACCCCGCCGCCTTCACCGACGACGTGATCACCGCGATGGCTGAGACGCCGAACGTCATGCCCAGCCTGCACATGCCGCTGCAGTCCGGCTCCGACCGGGTCCTCAAGGAGATGCGCCGGTCCTACCGCAGCGCCAAGTTCCTCGGCATCCTCGACCGGGTGCGCGAGCAGATCCCGGACGCCGCGATCACCACCGACATCATCGTGGGTTTCCCGGGCGAGACCGACGAGGACTTCGAGCAGACGCTCGACGTCGTGCGCCGGTCACGCTTCTCCAGCGCCTTCACCTTCCAGTACTCCATCCGCCCGGGCACCCCGGCCGCGACGATGGACCACCAGGTCCCGAAGGCGGTCGTCCAGGAGCGCTACGACCGTCTCATCGCGGTGCAGGAGGAGATCTCCTGGGCCGAGAACCGCGCCATCGAGGGTCGCGAGATCGAGGTGCTCGTCGCGACGGGCGAGGGCCGCAAGGACACCGAGACCCAGCGCCTCTCGGGCCGCGCCCGGGACAACCGCCTCGTCCACTTCGCCGTGCCCGACGGGGCGCAGCGCCCGCGGCCCGGCGACATGGCGACCGTGGGCGTGACCTACGGGGCGCCGCACCACCTCGTCGCCGACGCCGCCCTCACCGAGGGTCCGTATGCCGTGCGCCGCACCGCCGGGGGCGACGCCTGGCAGGCCCTCCAGGACGCGCCCGTGCCGGGCAAGCCCGCCGTGTCGCTGGGCATGCCGGGCGTCGGCAAGCCGGTCTCTGCCCCGGCCACCCCGGCCTGCCGGTAGGCCCCTCGCGGACGCGCCGCGCCCCATGGGGAGTGTCGCTGCCACCACCCGCACGCCCAGTGGTGGGGGCGCGGGCCGTCAGCTGCGGCCCCAGCCTGCGTCGCCGACGTCCCCACCGAACGAGCTGTCGGACTCGCCGTACTCCACCCGCTCCTCCTCGTCGGCCTCGGGCCCGAACGACGGGTCCGGGCGCTCGCCGGTCCCGGCACCGAAGGCAGGGTCCGAGGGGTCGGGAGCCACGTCGGGTCCGGGTCGGTCGTGTCCTGCGTCCGCGGGAATGCTCATGTCGCACGCTCCTTCGACCTCGCTGGCTGCTCGCTCCCAGCCTCGCGCAGCCACGCGGCATACGCCACAGTGCAGCCACGCGGCACACGCCACAGCGCGGCGCCGGTGGTCGGGAGCCGGGTGCCGGCGGGGCGGGGCGGTTCTGCGAGACTTCGCACCATGACCGTGCGCCCCATCGTGATCACCGGTGAGCCCGTGCTGCACCAGCGTGCCCAGCCCGTCGAGTCCTTCGACGGGCAGCTGCGCGCCCTGGTGGACGACATGTTCGAGACGATGGACGCCGCCCACGGCGTGGGGCTCGCCGCCCCCCAGATCGGTGTCGGCCTGCGGATCTTCACCTGGCAGATGGAGAACAACGACGGGGCGCCACCACGCGGGGTGATCGTCAACCCCTACGTCAGCGCCTCCAAGCCCGCGCAGGAGGAGCCCGACAGCCACGACGAGGTGGAGGGCTGCCTGTCGGTCCCGGGCGAGAGCTTCCCGCTCAAGCGCGGGGAGCGCGCCAGCGTGAGCGGCTACGACCTGGACGGCAACGAGATCTCGTTCGAGGCCACCGGCTGGTTCGCCCGCTGCATGCAGCACGAGTACGACCACCTCAACGGGTTCCTCTACCTCGACCGGCTCGGCGACAGGTGGGGCAAGAAGGCCAGGAAGGCGGTCAAGCGCCAAGGCTGGGGCCGCCCGGGCCAGAGCTGGATGCCGGGCGTGGACCCCGACCCCTTCGGCCACGACGCACCCGACGAGCACGACCTCTGACCGTATGCCCGACACCTGCCCGCTCGTCGTCGCCGTCGTCGGGCCGACCGCCAGCGGCAAGTCCGACCTCGCCCTCGACCTCGCGGAGGCCCTGGGCGGCGAGGTCGTCAACGCCGATGCGTCCCAGCTCTACCGGGGCATGGACATCGGGACGGCCAAGGTTCCGCCGACCCAGCGGCGCGGCCTGCCGCACCACCAGCTCGACGTCCTCGACGTCACGGACGAGGCCAGCGTGGCCGCGTACCAGCATCATGCCCGCGCCGATCTCGCGGCCATCGCGGCCCGCGGCCGGCCCGCCGTCGTCGTCGGCGGATCGGGCCTGTACGTGCGGGCCCTGCTCGACCGCCTCGAGATCCCGCCCACCGACCCCGAGGTGCGCGCGCGGCTCGAGGAGGAGGCTGCGCGGCTGGGCACCGCGACCCTGTACGCCCGGCTGCGCGGCGTCGACCCGGCGGCGGCGGACGCCATCGAACCCAACAACACCCGGCGCGTCGTGCGCGCGCTCGAGGTCATCGACCTCACCGGCCGGCCGTTCTCGGCCACCATGCCGGCACGGGAGTACCTGCGCCCCACGCTCGCCCTTGGCCTCGAGCTTCCTCGCGACGTGCTCGACGAGCGGATCGGCACCCGGGTCGCGCGGATGTGGCGCGACGGGCTGCTCGACGAGGTGCGGGCGCTCGAGCCGCTCGGGCTGCGCGAGGGCCGCACGGCCTCCCGCGCCCTCGGGTACGCGCAGGCGCTGGCCCAGCTCGACGGCACGCTCACGGAGGCCGAGGCGCAGGACCAGACGGCCGCGATGACCCGCCGGTTCGCCCGGCGGCAGGAGTCGTGGTTCCGGCCCGACCCTCGGATCACCTGGCTCGACCCGCGGGAGGACGGGACCGCCACCCGGGCCTTGGCGCTCGTGCGGGGCGTGATCGGCGACAATGGGCGCCATGGCTGACGGACTCGCGTTCACCAAGGGCCACGGCACCGAGAACGACTTCGTGCTCGTGCCGGACCTCGACGGGGTCCTCGACCTCCTGCCGAGCCAGGTCGCGCGGCTGGCCGACCGGCGGGCCGGCATCGGCGGTGACGGCGTGATCCGTGTGGTGCCGGCCCGCGCCGCCGCAGAGGAGGACGTGCGGGCGCAGGCCGCCGAGGCTGCCTGGTTCATGGACTACCGCAACGCCGACGGCAGCGCGGCGGAGATGTGCGGCAACGGGACCCGCGTGTTCGCGGCCTACCTGCGACGTGAGGGCCTCGAGACGGCCGACGAGTTCGCCATCGCGACCCGGGCCGGGGTCAAGCGCGTCCGCTTCGAGCCGGGCGGCCTCATCGCCGTCAACCTCGGGCCCTGGCGCTTCGCTGACCTGGCTGACGCGAGCGACGACGGCATCGACGCGCTCGTCCACCTCGACGGGCACCAGCCCTTCTCGGCGGTCAGCCTCGACCTCGGCAACCCGCACACCGTGGTGGCCCTCCCGGAGACCATCGACCTCGCCGGGCTCGACCTCACCAGGGCTCCAGTGGTCAACCCGGCGCCGCCGCACGGCACGAATGTCGAGTTCGTGCGGCCGCAGGGGCTGGGGCACCTCAGCATGCGGGTGCACGAGCGCGGTGTGGGCGAGACCAGGTCCTGCGGCACCGGCGCCTGCGCGGCCGCGCTGGCCACCCGCTTCTGGGCCGGAGAGGGTGCGCCGGACGTGTGGACCGTCGACGTCCCGGGCGGCCGGCTGCGCGTCACCGCACTGCCGGGCCAGGAGGTCGAGCTGGCCGGCCCCGCCGAGCTCGTGGCCGACGGGACCACCACCCTGGTGTAGCCACCGGCCGCTGCTCCGCGGCTCGACGTGCGGTGCCCGAAATGTCGTCCTACCGTCCCTTCATGACGACTCTCCGCCGCCGCCGGGTCCTGGCCAGCGCCCTCGCGGGCGTGGTGGCCGCCGCCGTCGCCGTGCCCGCCGCGGGCGCGGCGGGCACCGCGAGCGAGGGCCGCGCCGGGCCGGGCCGGGGTGACCTGCCCAAGGTCCCGGTCATGCGCGGGGGCGGCGGTGCCGTCTCCTCGGTCGACCAGGCGGCGAGCCAGGTGGGCATCGACGTGCTCCGCAACGGCGGCAACGCGGCCGACGCGGCGGTCGCCGTGGCCGCCGCGCTCGGCGTCGTGGAGCCCTACACCTCGGGGATCGGCGGCGGTGGCTTCTTCGTCTGGTACGACGCCGACCGCAAGCGCGTCTCGACCATCGACGGCAGGGAAACCGCGCCGATGTCCTTCACCGAGAACGCGTTCCGCGAGCCGGACGGCACACCCATGGACTTCGACAAGGCCGTCAACTCCGGCCTGTCGGTGGGGGTGCCGGGCACGCCGGCGACCTGGGCCAAGGCCCTCGACCTGTTCGGCACCCAGCGTCTCGGAGACCTCCTCAAGCCTGCCGAGCGCCTGGCCCGAGAGGGCATCATCGTCGACCAGAGCTTCTACGACCTGACCAGGGAGAACGAGGAGCGGTTCCGGATGTTCCCGGAGACCGCGCGCGTCTTCCTCCGCGACGGCAGGACCCCGGCCGTCGGCACCCGCTGGACCAACCCCGACATCGCCCGTGCCTACCGTGAGCTGCGCACCCACGGCGTCGACGCCCTCTACGGCGGGCGGCTCGGCCGGGCGGTGGTGGCCGAGGCCCGCGACCCGCACACCGCACCAGGCGTGGACGTGCCCTCCGGCCAGCTCACCCTCCGCGACCTCGAGCGCTACCGAGCCGTTCCCCGCCGGCCGGTGCACTCGCAGTACCGCGACTACGACGTGTACGGCATGCCCGTCCCCAGCTCGGGCGGGATCGCGGTCGCCGAGATCCTGAACCTGCTCGAGGCGTACGACCGGCGCACCGGCCAGCCCCTGTCGGAGGTGAGCAACGCGCAGTACCTCCACCGGTTCAGCGAGGCCGCCGCCACCGCCTTCGCCGACCGGAACCGCTACATCGGAGACGTCGACGGGGTGCCGACGCGCGAGCTGGTCTCGCAGGGGTTCGCCGACGAACGCTCCTGCCTCTTCGACCCTGCCTCAGCGCGGCCCCGGCCGATCCCGTTCGGCAGCCCCGACGGCAGCTACGAGCAGTGCGCCACTGCGGCGGGGCGGACGAGCGTCCCCCGCGACGGGCGGTCCACGACCAGCCTCAGCGTCGCGGACCGCTGGGGCAACGTCGTCGCCTACACGCTCACGATCGAGCAGTACGGCGGCTCCGGGATCACCGTGCCCGGCTACGGTTTCCTGCTCAACAACGAGCTCACCGACTTCAACTTCGCACCCCTGCAGCCCGGCGTCCCGGACCCGAACCTGCCCGGCCCCGGCAAGCGGCCGCGCTCGTCAATGAGCCCGACCATCGTCGTGGAGGACGGCCGGCCCATCCTGGCCGTCGGCAGCCCGGGCGGCGCCACGATCATCACGACGGTGGCGCAGGTCGTCACCGAGCACCTCGACCGGCGGCGCGCACTCGTCGCCGCGATCGCGGCGCCGAGGCTGTCGTCGCGCAACGGCACCGAGAGCATCGAACCGGCCCTGCACGGCTCGCCCGACGGCGCGGCACTGGCTGCGCTCGGGCACGTGTTCTCGACCCAGGACGTCATCGGCAACGCCGCCGCGATCCGCATCTGGGGCCGAGGGGACTTCGAGGCCGCTGCCGAGACCACGCGCCGGGGCGGCGGCTCGGCCATGGTGGTCCGTCCCGACGAGGTGGACACCCGCTAGCTGGGGGGCCGCCGTCCGCCGGTGCGCCTACGCGAGCCGGTGGACGGCGAGTACCCGGAAGCCCTTGTCGGACGCGAAGCGCTCCACGGCATACGCGTCGGCAGGAAGGTGCTCGCCCAGCCAGCGCTGGAGGGAGTCCGAGCCGAGGTTCTTCTGCACCACGAGGTATGCCGCGCCGCCGGCTTCCAGCCGCGGCAGCCAGGCCATCAGCAGCTCGTGGAGGGCGGCCTTCCCGATGCGGATGGGCGGGTTGGACCAGATGGTGGCGAAGCGCACGTCGTCGGGGACCTGCGCAGGGGTGAGCGCCCGGACGTTGCCCAGGCCGAGGGAGTGGGCGTTGGCCTGCGCCAGCCCCACCGAGCGCTCGTTCACGTCGACGGCCCAGACCGTGGCAGCCGGTGAGAGCATGCCCAGCGTCAGGGCGATCGGGCCCCAGCCGCACCCCACGTCGAGGAGCTGCCCCGAGGCGGGGGGCGGGGGGACCTCGCGGAGCAGCACGGCGGTGCCCTTGTCGAGGCCGTCGGGGCTGAAGATGCCCGGCGCCGTGCGCACCGTCACCTCCCGCCCGGCGAGCCTGACGGTGAGGCTGCGCTGCTCCCCGGGGCTCGCGGGCTGCGCGGTGAAGTAGTGCTCGTGCTCGCTCATCAGCGCACACGCTAGCGAGGGAACGGCATAAACCGGTCGCCCGGCCTGTTCTCCAGGTGAGAACCTAGAGGGGATATGACTTCACGCACTGAACTTTTCAACCAGCGGGCCGAGGCCCTGGCCGACGAGGAACTGCAGCATGCAGGGTTCGACGGCGACCACGGATACGACGGCGACCAGTTCGACCGCGAGGAACGCGCCGCCCTGCGCCGTGTCGCCGGTCTGTCGACCGAGCTCGAGGACATCACCGAGGTCGAGTACCGCCAGCTGCGGCTCGAGCGGGTGGTGCTCGCGGCGGTCTGGACCGACGGGACCGCCGAGGACGCCGACAACTCGCTGCGCGAGCTGGCTGCCCTGGCCGAGACCGCCGGCTCGACGGTGCTGGCGGGCCTCGTGCAGCGGCGCGCCAAGCCCGACACGGGCACCTACCTCGGCGCCGGCAAGGCCGAGGAGCTGCGCGACATCGTCATCGCCGAGGGCGCCGACACGGTCATCTGCGACACCGAGCTGACGCCCAGCCAGCGCCGCGCCCTCGAGGACGTCGTCAAGGTCAAGGTCATCGACCGGACCGCCCTGATCCTCGACATCTTCGCCCAGCACGCGAAGTCGAAGGAGGGCAAGGCGCAGGTCGAGCTGGCCCAGCTGCAGTACCTCCTCCCGCGCCTGCGCGGCTGGGGCGAGTCGATGTCCCGGCAGGCCGGTGGCCAGGCTGCCGGCGGCCAGGGCATGGGCTCCCGCGGCCCCGGTGAGACCAAGATCGAGCTCGACCGCCGGCGCATCAACCAGCGGATGGCCAAGCTCCGCCGGGAGATCAAGGAGATGAAGACCGGTCGCGACACGCGGCGGTCCAGCCGTCGCGTCGGCGGTGTGGCGAGCGTCGCGATCGCCGGCTACACCAACGCCGGCAAGTCCTCGCTGCTGAACCGCCTGACCGGGGCCGGGGTGCTCGTGGAGAACCAGCTGTTCGCCACCCTCGACCCCACGGTCCGCCGGGCGGAGACCGAGGACGGCCGGGTCTACACCCTGGCCGACACCGTCGGGTTCGTCCGCCAGCTGCCGACCCAGCTCGTGGAGGCCTTCCGCTCGACGCTGGAGGAGGTCGCCGACGCCGACCTGCTGCTGCACGTCGTCGACGGTTCGCACCCCGACCCCGAGGGCCAGATCAGCGCGGTGCGGGGTGTCCTGGCCGACGTCGACGCCGCCGACGTCAAGGAGGTCATCGTCGTCAACAAGGCCGACGCGGCCGACCCCGAGGTGCTCGACCGCCTGCGCCGGCACGAGAAGCACTGCATCGTCGTCTCCGCCCGCACCGGGCGGGGCATCGCCGAGCTGCGTGCCCTGATCGGCGAGGAGCTGCCCCGTCCGAGCATCGACGTCGAGGTGCTGCTGCCCTACGACCGGGGCGACCTGGTCAGCCGGCTGCACGACGAGGCCGACGTCATCGCCAGCGAGCACACCGAGGACGGCACCCGGGTCAAGGCGCGGGTCCACCCCGACCTCGCCAGCGAGCTCGCCGCCTTCGCCGCGTAGCGGTCCGCCGCCCCTGCCTGGACGTCCCCGCGGTCCCGAGGCCCGGCGGGACGCCCCTCAGGCGGGCAGGCGGTAGACGCTGACGTGGGAGCGCGAGTCAGCGGTGAACGCGGACCGGTCCCAGCCGGCATACCTCGCCTCCAGCGTGAAGCCCGCCAGCCGGCCCATGAGGTCGAGCTCCGACGGCCAGATGTAGCGGTGCGGGCTGATGGCGTGGGTGGCCTCGCGGCCCGCGTCGAAGCGGAAGTGGTGCGAGACCACCTGCTGGTGCAGGACGTCGTAGGCGTCGAGCCCGACGTAGCCGGGCTCGGTGGCGAAGACCGTGGCCGGTGACCCGGGAGGGAGCTGGCGCAGCTGCGGGACCCAGAGCTCGACGACGAACCGGCCGCCGGGCGAGAGGTGGCGGGCCGCGTTGCGGAAGCACTCGACCTGCGCGTCCTGGGTGAGCAGGTTGGAGATCGTGTTGTAGACGAGGTAGACCAGCGCGAAGCCGCCGTCGACGCGCGTGGTCGCCATGTCGCCGACCACCACCGGGACCGTCTCGGCGCCGACCTTCTCGCGCAGCCGAGCGACCATCGGCTGGGAGAGCTCGACACCTGTGACCGGCACGCCTCGCTCGACCAGCGGGATGGCCACGCGGCCCGTCCCGACGGCGAGCTCGAGCGCCGCGCCCGCAACGGCGAGCTCGGCGAGGAAGTCCACGGTCGGCCCGAGCACCTCCGGCGAGAACATCCCCTCGCCCGGGGTGTCGTAGCGCTCCGCTGCGGTCTCGTCCCAGATCTCGTCGAGCTGCATGCCCCGACCGTGTCAGCCGGCACCGCCTCGGGTCCACCGCTTTACGGGCTGTGCCGACCTGTCACCGCGGTGGCGTAGCGTCGCGCCCGTGAACACCCTCTCGACGTCGGCTTTCGAGACGACCACCGACCGGCTGGTCCTGCGCCGCCCCCGTCGAGGTGACCTCGACTTCGTCCTCGCCCTGCACGCCGACCCGCGGCTCTACACCCACGCGCCGCACGCCCGGCGTGACGACGCCGCGAACGCCGCCTTCGCCGAGGCGGTCGACCGCCACTGGGACGACCTGGGGTTCGGGTACTGGCTGGTGGAGGACCGGAGCACCGGCGAGCGCGTCGGGATGGCCGGGGTGCGCCGGGTCGAGGACCACCTCAACCTCTACTACCGCTTCGTGCTCGAGGCGCACGGCCACGGCTACGCCCGCGAGGTGGCCCGTGAGGCGGTCGTCCTCGCCACCGAGTGGCTGCCCGACCTGCCGGTGCGGGCCGTCGTGCGCCCCGACCACGCGGCGTCGCTGCGGGTCGCCGACGCCGCCGGGCTGTTCCGAGCCGGCACGGTGCGCCACCCCGACGACCGGCCGGACGAAGCGCCGTCGGTGCTGCTCGAGGCGCCCCGCGTCGACAGTCTCGAGCGCCTCGACGACCCCGCGCGGCAGGAGCTGCTCGACCTGTGGTGCCGGGTCAACGACGCCGGCGGGGCGGTCGGGTTCCGCCCGGGCGCGGCGCGCGAGGAGGTCGCCGTCGCGCTGGCCCGCCACGAGGAGCAGATGGCTGACGGGCTGGCCACGCTGGGCGCGATGCGGGCGCCGGACGGCCGGCTGCTCGGCCTGGCCTGGTGGGTGGCGTCCCCGACACCGCTCCTGGCCCACGCTCTCTGGCTCTACCGCGTGATGGTCGACCCCGACCTGCGGGGCCGCAACCTCGGGCGCCTGCTCATGGCCGGGATGCACCGCCTGGCGCGGGAGACCGACGGCGTCGAGATGGTGACGCTCGACTACCGCAGCGGCACCGGCGTGGGCAGCTTCTACACCCGCTGCGGCTACACCGAGGTCGGCCGCGTCCCCGGGGCGATCCGGGTCGCCCCCGGTGACGACCGCGACGACGTCCTGATGACGCGGCGGCTCGACGGCCGCCCGCTCGTCGCCGACGGGCGCACCTGACCGACCGGCCGTCACGGCACGGCATACGCTGACCCCATGCCCTCGCTCGACGACCTGCTGCACGCTGCCGTCCAGGGAGTCGGGGGCGTGGAGCGCCCCGGCCAGGTCCAGATGGCGCACGCCGTCGAGGAGGCCATCGCCAAGGACGAGCACCTGCTCGTGCAGGCGGGCACCGGCACCGGGAAGTCGCTGGCCTACCTGATCCCCGCGGTCCGGCACGCGATCGACTCCGGCAAGCCCGCAGTCGTCGCGACCGCCACGCTGGCCCTGCAGGCGCAGATCGTCGACCGTGACATGCCCCGGCTGGCCGAGGCGATCGCGCCGCTCATCGGCCGCCGCCCGACCTACGGCCTGGTCAAGGGGCGCCGCAACTACGTGTGCGTGAACAAGCTCGAGGGCGGCTTCCCCGACGACGACGAGGACTCCCTCCTCGCCGTCGGTCAGGTCGACCAGCAGGCCAGCCGGCTCGGCGCCGAGGTCGTCAGGCTGCGGGAGTGGGCCGAGACCACCGAGTCGGGCGACCGCGACGAGCTGGTCCCCGGCGTCAGCGAGCGGGCCTGGCGCCAGGTCTCGGTCAGCGCCCACGAGTGCATGGGCGGCAAGTGCCCACTCGTGACCGAGTGCTTCGTCGAGCGCTCCCGCGAGGCGGCGAAGGAGGTCGACGTCATCGTGACCAACCACTCCTTCATGGCCATCGACTCCTTCGAGGGCCGCCAGATGCTGCCCGAGCACGACGTCCTCGTCGTCGACGAGGCGCACGAGCTCGTCGACCGGGTCACCTCGACGGTCACCGACGAGCTCACGGCCTCGATGGTGTCCGCAGCGGCGCGCAAGGCCGCCCGGCTGGCCGAGTCGACCGAGCCGGTCGAGGACGCCGCGGTCTTCCTCCAGGGCGTCCTCGACGACCTGCCCGAGGGGCGGCTCACCGGGATTCCCGACGCCCTCGAGCTCGCCCTCTCCCGGGTGCGCGACACCGCCCGCGCTGTGCAGTCCGAGCTCAAGCCGGCACCGGGGGAGGAGACCGACGGCAACCGCCAGGTCGCCCGGGCCGCCGTGGACGAGGTCCACGAGAACGCGGCCCGCGTCCTCGAGCAGCGCGAGCTCGACGTCGTCTGGATCAGCCGCGACAACCGCCGCGGCACCGTGCTGCGGGTCGCGCCCATGAGTGTCGCGATGCTGCTGCGCGACAAGGTCTTCGGCGACCGCACGGTCGTCATGACCTCGGCGACCCTCGAGCTCGGCGGCACCTTCGACGCCGTGGCGGGCACGCTCGGCCTCCGCGGCGACGGCGCGCCGGACTGGACCGGCCTCGATGTCGGCAGCCCGTTCGACTACCCCAGGCAGGCCATCGCCTACGTCGCGCAGCACCTGCCGCCTCCCGGTCGCGACGGCATCAGCGAGCAGACCCTCGACGAGATCGAGGCGCTGGTCCGGGCCTCCGGCGGCCGGGCCCTCGGGCTGTTCTCGTCGATGCGCGCCGCCCGCGACGCGACCGAGGCGATGCGCGAGCGGTTCTCCGACAAGGAGGGCGACATCGGCTTCCTCTGCCAGGGCGAGGACCAGATCTCAACGCTGGTGCGGCAGTTCGCACGCGACCCACAGACCTGTCTCTTCGGCACCCTCACTCTCTGGCAGGGCGTGGACGTGCCGGGGTCGTCCTGCCAGCTGGTGATCATCGACAGGATTCCGTTCCCGCGCCCGGACGACCCGCTGTCGTCGGCGCGCTCGCAGGCGATCGCACGCATGGGCGGCAACGGGTTCATGGCGGTGTCCGCGACGCACGCGGCACTGCGCCTGGCTCAGGGCGCGGGGCGGCTGATCCGTCGTGCGGACGACCGTGGCGTCGTGGCGTTCCTCGACTCCCGCATGATGACGGCGCGGTATGCCGGGTTCCTCCAGCGGTCGCTGCCGCCGTTCTGGCCCACCGCCGACCGCGAGATGGTGCTCGCCGCCCTGCGCCGCCTCGACGAGACCGCGCCGGAGCCCCTCACCGTCCACGAGCCCGCGCTGCGCGGGGTGACCGGCGCGGTGGTCGGCACGACCATGGGCGACGGCGCGGAGCACCCGCGGCCCGACGCCGACCCACGGCCTCGGGCAGACGCTCCGCCCCCGGCAGCCGCGGCGCGAACGGCAGTGACCCAGGGGCACTCGTGGACCGCCGACGCCGACGAGGAGCTGCGCGACGGCGTCGAGCTCGGTCTCAGCCTCGAGGAGCTCGCCGAGAGCCTCGAGCTGCCCGAGGACGTCATCGCGGCACGCCTGCGCGGGCTCGGGCTCGAGGTGACCGGTGCACCGAGGATGAGCTTCGACTGAGCGGGGTGGCCACGCCGCCGGCGCTCCCCGACCTGACGAGCCGGGCCGACGTGCACCTCCTCCCGCGGCCGTCGGTGTCCGGGCTGCGTGGCAGGCTGTGCCCGTGACCCAGACGCCGCAGCGCACCGTGCCGCCCCTGGTCCTGATCGCGGGGCCCGAGGGGATCCTGGCCGACCGCGCGCTCTCCTCGATCCTGTCCGAGCTCCGGGTCACGGCGCCCGACCTCGAGGTGGTCCGGCTGCAGGCCGCTGCCTACGAGGCGGGTTCGCTCGCCGTCCACGCCAGCCCCTCCCTGTTCGGGGGAGAGAAGGCCGTGGTGGTGCAGGACCTCGACGAGGCTCCAGACGAGCTGCAGACCGACCTGCTGGCCTACCTGGCCGCGCCCGAGCCCGACCTCACGCTGGTGGTGGCGCACAAGTCGGGCCAGCGCGGCAAGAAGGTCCTCGACACCCTGAGGAAGGGCGGCGCCCGGGTCATCGACTGCCCCGCGGTGAAGACCGACCGCGACAAGGGTGACTTCGCCATGAACGAGTTCCGCTCGGCGAGGCGGCGGGCGACCCCCGATGCCGTGAGGGCGCTCGTCGAGGCAGTCGGCAAGGACCTGCGCGAGCTGTCCGCCGCCTGCCAGCAGCTGATCTCCGACACCACCGGCGTGATCGACGAGACGCTCGTGGAGAAGTACCACGGGGGCAAGGTCGAGGCCACGGGCTTCCGGGTCGCCGACGCGGCGGTCGCCGGCAACACGGGAGAGGCGTTGCGCCTGCTCCGGCACGCCCTCGCCACCGGCGTCGACCCGGTGCCGATCGTCGCGGTGCTCGCCCAGCAGCTGCGCCAGCTCGTCCGCGTCGGGAACGCCGGCCGCGGTCGGTCCGCCGACGTCGCCCGCGACCTCGGCATGGCGCCCTGGCAGGTCGACAAGGCCCGACGCGCCCTCTCCGGGTGGGACGCCGAGGCGCTCGGCCGCTCGATCCAGGCCGTCGCTGCCGCGGACTTCGAGGTCAAGGGTGGCGGCCGCGACCCCGTGTATGCCGTGGAGCGCGCCATCCTCACCATCACCCGTGAGCGCGCTACGGGACGTCACGGCTGAGCTCGTCGGCCACCGCCCGGTGGACCGGCAGGAGCCGGTGACTGCTGCACCTGCCTGCCCGCTGTGCGCGTCCGCCCCTGCGCGGTGCCGCACGGCATACCGACGTTTTGTCGCCGGGCCCGGCACGCTGGTAGATTTGCTCCTCGCGTGCGCGCCTAGGTCGTGCGCGCATGCAGCACCACCCAGAGCGACTCAACCACGGGTGCCCCACGCCCGGTCCCGAGTCGCTTCTGCCGCCCTCTAACGGCAATAACCGACCAACCCAGAAAGAACTACCTGTGGCAAACATCAAGTCCCAGCTCAAGCGCATCAAGACCAACCGCGTTGCGACCGAGCGCAACAAGGCCGTCAAGAGCGAGCTCAAGACGTGGATCCGCAAGTTCCGCGCGGCCGCCGAGACCGGCGACGCCACCAAGGCCAACGAGGCCCTCAAGGTCGCGTCCACCAAGCTCGACAAGGCCGTGAGCAAGGGCGTCATCCACAAGAACCAGGCCGCCAACAAGAAGTCGGCCATGGCGAAGAAGGCCGCTTCCCTCTGACGCGAGGCGCCACCTGACGCATCAGGAGGGCCCGTCACCGCACCCCGGTGACGGGCCCTCCTGCATGCCGGGCGCTGCCGTGAGGTCAACGGCCCCGGCCGGAGGTCAACGGCCCCTGCCCCGCACCGCGGCGGCCACCCGGTCGAAGTGGCGCCGGTCGAGGACCGCGCCCTCCCGGCGCACCTGGGTGGGGTCGATGCGGATGACCCGGTCGACGCGCACCTCGCTGGGCCGGCCCCGCCGATCCCAGGGGCCGGTGCCGATGTCGACCCACTGCCGGCCGTGGCGCAGCTCGTCCGCGGCGTCCCGGTCGTGGTCGCGGCTGGTGAGCATCAGAGCCAGCAGCCACGGGCCGTCCCGCCCGACGAGCAGCACCGGCCGGTCCTTGCCCTGGGAGGGGTCCTCCTCGTAGGGGACCCAGGTCCAGACGATCTCGCCGGGATCGGGCTGTCCGTCGTGCTCCGGCTGGTACTCCAGCCCCGGCGTCCCGAGGAAGTCACCGGGGTAGGCCCCAGAACCCGGCGGCGACGTGGTGGCGGGACCGGTGCGGTGGGCGGTTGCCGCGGCTGCGCCCTGCCGCGATGGAGCCCCCGACCGCCTGCCGCCCCGAAGGAGCGCACGTGCACCCTGCTCCGCGGCGCGGCCGATCAGGTGGGCGAGCTGACTACCGAGACGTGGTCGGGCCATGACGGACACGCTATCGACAGCGCGGCCGATCTCATTCCCACCCACGGCGCACAGCGAGCAGGTCGGCGAACGCGACGGCCATCGCGCGCTGGTGGGCGCGCAGGGCTGTGGTCTCGGTGCTCCTGAACCGGCTGGTGACCGGAGGTCGGATTTTACTTAGGAAAGCCTTACCTTCTAGATTTGCAGTGTCACCGCCTCGACCAGGGAGTCCCATGCCGTCCCTCCGCTCCATGAGCGCCGTCCTCGCTGCTGCCCTCCTCGCCGTCACGACCGCCGCCTGCGGTTCGGGCTCGGGCGAGGAACCGCTCACCGACGATGCCCTGGTCGTCTACTCCGGGCGCAACGAGAACCTCGTCGCGCCGGTCCTGAAGAAGCTCGAGGCGGCCACGGGAATCGACGTCCAGGTCCGCTACGGCGGGTCCAGCGAGCTGGCCGCTCAGCTGCTCGAGGAGGGGGAGAACACCAAGGCCGACCTCTTCTTCTCCCAGGACGCGGGGGCGCTCGGTGCGCTCGGCAAGGCCGACCGGCTCGAGACCCTCGACCCGGCCACCACGGGCAAGGTCCTCGACGGCTTCGCCGACCCCCAGGGCCACTGGGTGGCCACCTCCGCCCGCGCCCGCGTCGTGGCCTACGACCCGAAGCAGGTGCCCGAGGCGGAGACGTGGACCACGGTCGACGAGGTCCTCGACCCGAAGTACAAGGGCAAGATCGGCTACGCCCCGTCCAACGCGTCGTTCCAGTCCTTTGTCACTGCGCTGCGCGTCACCAAGGGCGAGGCGGGCGCCAAGAAGTGGCTTGAGGACTTCAAGGCCAACGAGCCCAAGGCCTACGACAACAACATCCTCGTGCTCGACGCGGTCGACTCCGGCCAGGTCGGCCTCGGCCTGATCAACCACTACTACTGGTACGAGCGGGTCGCCGAGAAGGGCGCCTCGGCCGTGAACGCGAAGATCCGCTTCCTCGGCTCCGACGACCCGGGCGCGCTGGTCAACGTCGCAGGGGTCGGCATCCTCAAGGGGAGCAACCAGAAGCCGGCCGCCACCAAGGCGATCGACTACCTGCTCTCCCCGGAGGGCCAGCAGTACTTCGCCGACGAGACCGCGGAGTACCCGGTGGTCGAGGGCGTGAAGTCCACGAAGCACGACATCGTGCCGCTGGCCGAGCTCAAGCGCAGCAGTGTCGACCTCAACTCGCTCGACTCCCTCGAGAAGACCCTGGCACTCCTCGACGAGGTGGGACTCACCTGAGCGCTGACGTCCTGACCCAGCAGACCCCCGCGGCGCCGTCGCGGAGGGTCCGCTCGGCCGCGCGCTCGCGCCCCGCGCCGCGGATCCTCCTGGCCCCCGGGCTCCTGACCGCGGCTGTCGCGCTGCTGCCGATCGTCTACCTCGTGGTCCGGACCGGCGAGGCCGGGCTGTCCCGGGTGGCCGACATCCTCCTGCGCGAGCGCACCCTCACGCTCGTGCTGCGCAGCCTGGCCCTGGCCGGCACGGTGACGCTCCTGTGCCTGGTGGTCGGCGTCGGGCTGGCGATCCTGGTCACCCGGACGAACATCCCGGGCCGCCGCCTGCTCGCGGTCACGGCAGCGCTCCCACTGGCCATCCCCAGCTACGTCGCGGCCTTCGCCTGGATCTCGGCGGTGCCCGAGGTGAGTGGCTTCGGTGGCACGGTGCTGGTCCTCACGGCGTGCTGCTACCCCTACGTCTACCTGCCCGTGGCGGCTGCCATGCGTCGCATCGACCCATCCGTCGAGGAGGTCGCCCGGTCGCTCGGCCGGTCGCCCTGGAACACGTTCTGGTCCGTGACCGCACGGCAGCTGCGGCCGGCGGCCGCCTCGGGTGCCCTGCTGGTCGCGCTGTACGCCCTCAGCGACTTCGGCGCTCCGTCCCTGCTCCGCTTCGACGCCTTCACGCGGGTCATCCACCAGTCCTACCGCTCCAGCTTCGACCGCACCCCGGCCGCAGTCCTGTCCCTGCTGCTCGTCGTCATCACCGTGGCGATCACCGTCGCCGAGGCCCGCACCCGTCGCTCGGGCGAGCACACCCGGGTCGGCGGGGGAGTGTCCCGCCGGCCGCACCGCGTCTCCCTCGGCCGGCTGCGCTGGCCGGCCGCCGGGGTCGCGGCCGTCGTCATCGCGGTCGCCCTGGTGTTCCCGATGCTCTCGCTGCTCTACTGGTTCACGACCGGCCTGTCGGCGGGGATCGACGTCCCGCGACTCGTGAGCAGCACGGTGGGGAGCGTGTGGTTCTCGGTGCTCGGCGCGCTGCTCTGCACGGCCCTGGCCATCCCGGTCGGGGTGCTCGCGGCACGCCACCGGGGACGCACCACCTCCTTCGTCGAGCACGCGTCGTTCGCCGGTCACGCCCTGCCGGGGATCGTGGTGGCCCTGGCCCTGGTCTTCTTCGGTGCCCGGGTGGCCCAGCCGATCTACCAGCGCACACCCCTGCTGGTGATCGCGTATGCCGTCCTGTTCGTCCCCGCTGCCATCGGCGCCGTGCGCTCCGCCGTCACCATGAGCCCGGTCCGGACCGAGGAGGCGGCCCGGTCGCTGGGCAGCACGCCCTGGGAGGTGCTGCGCCGGGTGACGCTCCCGCTTGCCGCGCCCGGCATCGGCGCCGGAGCCGCACTGGTGCTGCTCACGTGCATGAAGGAGCTGCCCGCCACGCTGCTGTTGCGGCCCACCGGCGCCGAGACCCTGGCGACCAGCCTCTGGACCGAGACGGGCGTGGCGGCCTACGGCGCGGCCGCCCCCTACGGGCTGGCTCTCGTGGTCCTCGCCGTGCTGCCTACCCTTGCGCTCATGAGGTCACAGCGCGCCGGCGAGGGGGGAGTGTCGTGAGCGCCCTCGAGGTCCGCGGTCTGCGCGCGTCCTTCGGCGAGACGCGCGTGCTGTGCGGCGTCGACCTCGACGTCCCCGGGGGCACGCTGACCGCGGTGCTGGGCCCGTCCGGCTGCGGCAAGACGACGCTGCTGCGCGCCGTCGCCGGGTTCGTGACCCCTGACGCCGGGACGGTCGTGGTCGACGACCACGTCCTCTTCGGCCCCGGCGCCGACGTCCCGCCCGAGCGGCGTGGGGTCGCGCTCGTCCCCCAGGAGGGTTCGCTCTTCCCGCACCTCGACGTCGCCGGCAACGTCGCCTTCGGGCTTCCGCGCGACCAGCGCCGCGGCTCCCGGCGGGTGGCCGAGGTGCTCGAGCTCGTCGGACTGGGCGGCTACTCCACGAGGCGCCCCGACGAGCTGTCGGGTGGTCAGCAGCAGCGGGTCGCCCTCGCCCGTGCCCTCGCCCCGAACCCCCGGCTCGTCCTCCTCGACGAGCCGTTCTCCGCCCTCGACGCCGGCCTGCGCGGGGCACTGCGAAGCGATGTGCGCACCGCGCTCGCGGCGACCGGCGCGACCGCCGTGCTGGTGACCCACGACCAGGACGAGGCGCTCTCGATGGCGGACACCGTCGCCGTCATGGACGACGGTGTGGTGCGGATGCACGCGACCCCGGAGCAGGTCTACACCGGCCCGGTGGACCTCGGCGTCGCGCGCTTCGTCGGGCAGCTCGTCGAGCTCCGCGCCCAGCTCGAGGGCACGCGGGCGCAGACCGTGCTCGGTGAGGTCACCGCGCTCCCGGGCAGCCGGCACGCGCTCCCGACCGAGGCGGGCGGGGTGCTGGCCCTGCGGCCGGAACAGCTGCGCCTCCACCCCGAGGCCCAGGGGCGCGGCGCTCCTGGACGCGTCGAGAGCGTCTCCTTCCACGGCCACGACGCCACCGTGGCCGTCGTGCTGGATCGCCCCGGGCCCGATGCGCGCCTGCTGGTGCGCACGACCGGCCCGACGGCGACGGCCGGGGACCGCGTGCGGGTCACCGCCGAGGGGCCGGGCCTGTTCTTCCCGGACCCATCCTGATGCCGCGGGCGGGGTCCGCCGGCGGCGTGTCCACCGGCACGGTGGCGCCTGCCTGATGGCGGCCAGGCACGCGTCGACTCATGGACCCGGGGAATGCCGTCCGGCCTCGGCGATGTTGGACGCCCCGTGAGGGAGCCTGCAACCGTCGTCGACGCCACCACTCCGACGACAGGTGACCCGACCGCGCCTCCCTGCCCCGCCGCACGGCCCCGGCTGGCCCTCTTCGCCCTCGCCCTGGGCGGGTTCGCGATCGGCACCACGGAGTTCGTCACCATGGGGCTGCTTCCCGAGGTCGCGGCCGGCGTCGGCATCAGCATCCCGACCGCCGGGCACGTCGTGTCGGCCTACGCGGCCGGCGTCGTCGTCGGCGCCCCGGTCCTCGCGGCCCTCGGCGCCCGCGTGCCGCGCAAGACGATGCTGCTGTGGCTCATGGCCGCCTTCGCAGCGGCCAACCTCGCCTCGGCGCTCGCGACCACCTACCCCGGGCTGATGGCCGCCCGCTTCGCCTCAGGGCTGCCGCACGGCGCCTTCTTCGGCCTCGGCGCCCTCGTCGCCGCCTCCATGGTGCCGTTCCACCGGCGCACCTGGGCGGTGTCGATGATGCTCGTCGGGCTGACCGTGGCCAACGTCGTCGGCGTGCCCCTCACCACCAAGCTCGGCCAGGACCTCGGGTGGCAGTGGCCGTATGCCGCGGTCGGCCTCATCGCGCTGCTCACCGTCACCGCGGTGTGGCGCTGGGTGCCCTTCCACGCCGTGACCGGCGAGGCGTCGGTGCGGGCGGAGCTGCGGGCCCTGCACCGGCCGCAGGTCTGGCTCGCCCTCGGCATCGGCACCGTCGGCTTCGGAGGCATGTTCGCCACCTACGCCTACATCTCGCCGACGGTGACCGGGCTCACCGGGCTGGAGCCGGCGGCGATCCCGCTGGTGCTGGCGCTCTACGGGATCGGCATGACCGTCGGGGCGCTGCTGTCCGGGCGCGTTGCCCGGGGCGGCCTGCTGCGCGGCATCATCCTCGTCCTCGGCGCCATCGCCGTGATGCTGGCGCTGTTCGGGTTCGCCGCCCACCAGCCGGCCCTCGCGCTGCTCTGGGTGTTCCTGCTCGGCCTGCTGCCCAGCATCCTCGTCCCGATGCTGCAGACCCGGTTGATGGACGTCGCCCACGAGGGGCAGTCCCTGGCTGCTGCGCTCAACCACTCGACCCTGAACATCGCCAACGCCCTCGGCGCGTGGCTCGGCAGCGTCGTCCTCGCGGCGGGCCTGGGCTACGAGTGGCCGTCGCGGGTCGGAGCCCTGCTCGCCGTGCTCGGCGTCGGCATCGCGGTGGTCTCGGCGCTGGCCGAGCGCGCCGCCGCCCGCCGGCAACCTGCCGTCACCGCCGAGGCCCCCGTTGCCACCGCCGGCTCGGGGTATTCGCGAGCGGTATAGCGCGCGTCAACACCCCGAACCGCGCGGTGAGTGGGCGAGTGGGTGGTGGGGGGATGTGTGTGTGGCCTCGCGGTGAACGACGCGTGAATGCTCCCGCCGTCCCCGTTACCTGCCGGTCAGGGGCGCCGTTGACCATGCGTGACCATGATCGAACGCCGCACCTTCCTGGCCGGCTCCGCCGCGACCGCCGGCGCGCTGGGCCTGACCTCGGCAGCGTCGCCCGCGCCGGCGACTGCTGCCACGCCGGCCCCCGCGCGGGGCGCGACCCCGTTCCGCCACGGCGTGGCCTCCGGCGACCCGCTGCCCACCTCGGTCGTCCTCTGGACCAGGGTCACGCCCACTGCTGAGTCCACCCCGGGTTCCGGCGCCGGTCCTCGGGTCACCGTCGGGTGGCAGGTCGCCCGCGACGCGGCCTTCACGAGCACGGTGGCCAGCGGAAGCCTGGCGACGGGCCCGGAGCGTGACCACACGGTCAAGCTGGACGCCAAGGGACTTGCCCCGGGATCCACCTACTACTACCGGTTCACCGTGGGGCGGGCGACCTCGCC
The DNA here is from genome assembly GCF_036554925.1 of Pedococcus sp. Classification (NCBI taxonomy): domain Bacteria; kingdom Bacillati; phylum Actinomycetota; class Actinomycetes; order Micrococcales; family Intrasporangiaceae; genus Pedococcus; species Pedococcus sp. Next base: position 456 of record NZ_DATBMI010000182.1, on the reverse strand, counting down.
CGTCGGCCGGACCCGTACCGCCCCGGCGCCCAGCGACTCCCCGGCGAGGCTGCGGCTGGCGCTGGTGTCCTGCTCGAACTGGGAGGCGGGGTACTTCTCGTCGTACCGCCACCTGGCGGCGCGCGACGACCTCGACGCCGTCCTGCACATGGGCGACTACGTCTACGAGTACGGCACGGGCGCGTACGCCCATGGCCGGGCCAACCGGGTGGTCCGCCCGCACGAGCCTGCGCACGAGACGGTGACCCTGGCCGACTACCGCCGGCGTCATGCCCAGTACAAGACCGACCCCGACCTCCAGGCACTGCACGCGAGGGTGCCGTGGGTCGCGACGTGGGACGACCACGAGAGCGCCAACGACGCGTGGTCCGGCGGCGCCGAGAACCACCAGCCGGACACGGAGGGTTCGTACGCGGCCCGGAAGGCGGCCGCCCACCAGGCGTACTTCGAGTGGAT
>NZ_DATBMI010000167.1:0-4438 GCF_036554925.1 Pedococcus sp. | reverse complement strand
CGCTCGGCCGGTAGTGGGCTGGGTCCTGGACGATCGAGCCGTCAGGGTCCAGCCGGGCCAGGCGCAGGAGCGTGTCGGGCCGGCTGAGCACCTCGCTGACCGCCTCGGGGGCCAGCACTCCGTGCCGGGGCAGCTCGACCCCGCCCGGGAGGACCCAGGTCACCGCACGGCCGGCGCGCGAGGCCGACGTGATCTCGACGGGCGCCCCGAGCGCTGTGTCGACCGTCGGTTGGGCGGAGGGACCGCGAGGCGGGATCGCCCCGGGGAGGACCGGCACCACCAGCTCCACGACGGTGCGGACCTCCGCGTTGCCGCGCACGAGGTCGGCGAGCGCGTCAGCGCGGTGGGCGTCCATCGCGGTGCCCGGCCGCGAACGGGCGTAGGACGACGCGAGGGCGTCGACTGCGGCATACACCTCGGTGCTCACGTCGGTCGGCAGGTGGACCTGCCACCGGGCCAGGCCGGGCGCGTGGCGATCCGGCCCGACCACGACCCGGCGGTGAGCGCGCGCCTCGCGCAGTGCCCGCTCCTCGGACTCCGGGTCGAGGCTTCGGGCGATGGCGCGGGCACGGCGCGCCAGCTGGCTGCGGCTCAGGCGCCACACGGCGTCCGAGACGAGGGCGACCTCACCGGTGACCCGGTCGACGGCGGTCTCGAGCAGGAGGGCCTCGAAGCGGCTCCACAGGGCCGGGTCGAGGGACTGGGCGACCTCGGCCACGGTGTCGGCTCGGTGCCGCTCGAGGTCGCCGTCCCAGAGACCCTGGAAGCTCGACTCGGCGGACGCCAGCAGGCGCCGGTCGGCGACGAGGCGGCGCCGGACGGTGCGGGTCGCACAGTGGAGCGCCGGCGCGAGCATCGAGGCGACCACGCCGTGTGGGTCGGCGTGGGTGGTGCCGAGGTCGTCTTCGACGCGGGACGCGAGCGTCTCCATGGCCAGGGTCTGGCGCGCCTGCAGCGCGGCGATCACGCGCTCCGTGGCCACGACGACGGCCTCGGCCTCGTCGCGCCCGAGCCTGCCGATCTCGACCTGGGACAGGCGCATAACCTCGGCGGCCAGGGTGCCCACGTCGGCTCGCTCGACCTGCGCCGCCGTGGCCCCACCACGGCCGAGCCGCGGCCGCGCGCGACGCACCGCCGCCCCGCCACCGGAGCCCCGGGTGGGCGGCGGCGAGGCGGAGGCTGGTCGAGTCGCAGCCAGAGTATCGAACATGTGTTCGATCCTACGTGTGCCTTGTGACACGCGGTGTGACCCGCTGCCGACCTGTGGACGATGGCGACGGTCGGACCCCGCCTGTGCATGACGCGCGGGGCACACCGAGTCCATGACCCGGCGACTGGCCGAAGTCCGTGGGCGTCGGGTGGTCGACCGTCGGTGGCGTCGAGCGCCGGGCCCGATGGCGACGGGGGGGACGAGCGGACGCGGTCAGCGGGCGGTCGCCCTCGACAGAGGCGACGGGAAGCGGCCCACGACGCGGGTCCCCTCCAGCCACGTGGTCAGCCGGTCGGCCTCGGAGCGGAGCGCCGCCTCCGCGTCGCTCCCGACGTCCTCGAGCAGGACGAGGACGACCACGCCGTCGTCGTCCTGGGTCCAGCCGCCGACGATTCGCCCGTCCCACCACGCCGTGGCCCCGCCGTTGCCGGCACTGTCGAAGATCTGGGCGCGGTGGTCGCCGAGGTACCAGTCGCGCTCCTTCCACCCCATGGTCGTCGGGTCGAGCTCGGGCAGCAGCGCTCCCCACGGCTCGACCGCCTCGACCGGCTCGACGTCGTCGGGCAGCAGGTGCCCCGTGCGCCCGTCGAGGCCGACCTCGACGGCGCCGAGGTCGTGCAGCGCCTGGCGCACCGAGGCCTTGGTGCCACCGAGCCACCAGGTGAGGTCCTCCACCGTGCCGGGGCCGAACGCGTGCAGCCAGCGACGCACGAGAACGGTCACCCCCTCCTGCTGCTGCAGGGGAGTGATCGGGCGCCCCAGCCAGCTCTCGGTGGTCGCCCAGAGCGGGCGGGAGACGGTCCAGGCGCCGTCGTTGTCGGCCCTCACGACCCGGCCCTCCGCCGCCAGGATCGTCAGCACGCGCGGGGCGAGCGGGGCGGTGCCCGCCCAGCTCCGGCCCGCGCCAAAGGGTATGCCGCCCTCGAGCACCGGCAGCTCCTGGCGCAGCTGGGTCGAGCTCAGCTCTCGTCCGTCACGCAGCGCCGCGAGGACGGCCGCACGGGCCTCCTCGAGCCACGCCGCCGGGTCGTCCTTGACCCCGGCACGCTCGAGCTCGCGCACCAGGCGGCTGCTCTCGGCGGCAGCCACGCGCGCGCTCGCGCCCGCCTGGACCGCGGGCAGCACGTCGAGGGGGAAGACGAACAGGGTGCGCCGCATCGCCATGTGCTTGACGAGGGTGCGGTCGCGGTAGAGCGCTGCGTCCATCGCCTCGCGGTCGAAGCCGTCGACGCGGGCCCAGGCTGCGAGGTAGACGGTGGACGGCGTCGTGGCGTGCAGCCCCACCACGGATCGCGCCGCCTCGATGGCGTCGGCCGCACGGTGGCCCGGAGCGAGCCGCTGCCGCCGGGCCAGCCGGGCCCGGCGCTCGCCCACCGGGACACTGCGCACGCCGGTCATCCAAGCACGACGGGCCGACACACGGGGCGGACATCACGCGGCGGACGGTACGCGGCGGACATCACGAGGGGAGACACCAGGAGCGCGTGGCCACGACCGCCGTCGCCATCAGACGTCGGTGACCCAGTGCGCCCAGTTCTGGGTCACGACCATCCCGACGTGCTGGTACAGGGGCAGCGCCCCGGTCCGCGAGTCGGTGGCCAGCTCGCTGCGCGAGGCGCCGCGCGCCCGGGCCCGCTCGAACGCGTCGACGAGCAGGGCCCGGGCGATCCCGCGGCCGCGCTGGTCGCGTCGCACCGCCAGCTGGTCGACGTAGCCGCAGTCGCCGGAGAGGATCGTGTAGGCGATGCCGACCGCGTGGCCGTCCGGGTCCTGGGCCAGCCGGATCTGCCAGGGCTCGAAGCCCGGCCGGTTGACGGCGCGGGCCGCCCAGTCGTCGAAGGTGCTGGGGGTGCGGTCCGGCCACTCGCCGAACGCGTCCTCGATGAGGGTGTACGCGGTGTGGTCGTCGGCCTGCGGCGTGAAGTCCCGAAGGAGGTATCCCTCCGGAAGGGGCTGCGGCGTGATCGTCGCGTCGGCGGGCACCTCCAGCACCCACGAGTTCCACAGGCAGCGGTAGCCACGGGCCTTCAGCAGGCGCTCGCCACCGCTGCCGTCGGGAACGCTCTGGCCGACCAGGGTGCCGCCGCGCTCGCGGGCGGTGTGCTCGGTCCACGCGGCGAGCCAGGTGCCGATGCCGCGGCCGTGGGCGGAGGGGTGCACCGCGGCCTCGGCGCGCCGACCCCGGAACACCTCGGCGGTCCCCACCAGGCGCTCGCCCTCGAAGACGCCGATGCTCTCGGTCGCGAGGTCGAAGCTCGGCCGCTGCCAGTCGCCCTCGATGTCCTCGAGGTCGATGGCGGCCTCGCCGAGCTCGTGCTCCTCGGCGGCGGCGACGACCTCGAAGACGGCCTGGGCGTCGGTGGGCACGAGGGCGCGGCTGGTCAACTCGGCGGGAAGGCTCATGGGCGCATCGTGCCGGGTCGGGCGGGGCGGTGCACCCGGTTTTCGCGGTCCGCCGGGCGACGACCGCCTTGGGGGTGGGGTCACCCTGCTGCCCGCCCGCAGCGCGAAGGCGATGGCTGCACCGGACTCAGTCGGAGAACGTCCAGCCCCGCTCCGCCAGGGCCTCCCCGAGGAAGCGGACAGCGACGGGTCCCACGCCGTGTAGGGCCACCAGCTGCTCCTCGGTGAGCTCGCGCACCTGCTCCAGCGTCCAGATGCCCTCGGCCCGCAGCGCCCGGGTGGCCGGGGCCCCGATGCGCGGGAGCGGCGTCCCCTCGGGCGCGGCCCGTCGGTCGGTGCGCGGTGTCCCGGCCTCCGCGTCCAGCACGGCGGCCCCTCGGGGTGAGAGCCGGTAGCCGATGTCGAGCGACTCGGTGAGCCCCAGCTCCTTGAGCTTGCGCACGTCACGCTTGAACGACGGGGTGTCGCGGCCGAGCTCGGCAGCCAGCTCGGGCGCCCGGACGGTGGGGGAGCGGTCGATGACCGCCAGGGTGGCCCGGGTCCAGGGCCCGATCGACGACGACGCGTCGAGCCGGTCCAGGCGCCCTCGGATCGTCGCCACCTCCTCCGCGTCCGGCACCGCGGCCCGCAGCTCCTCGCGCGGGTCGGCGCCCGCGTACCGCAGCCCCACCCGCCAGACCGGCCGGTCGGCCTTCGCCTCGAGCATGCGGCGCAGCTCGGCGACCGACGCCGCTCCGGCTCGTCGCGCCTCGGCCGCGGTGATCCGCGAGACCGCCACCTGCTCGACGCTGGTCACCTCGAGCAGGCCGACCCGGGTCCGCAGCC
>NZ_DATBMI010000155.1:0-13534 GCF_036554925.1 Pedococcus sp. | reverse complement strand
CGCTGGTGGTCGGCGAACCTGCCGTCCTTGACCCGCACGGCGTGGTGGCACACCGGGCACCTCGGGTGACCCGCCGGCTCCTCCATGCTCACGAGGCTACGCCGCCCGGCGCCCGCACGACGCCCGCGTCAGGCGGTGGCGAAGGGGGTGGCCCGGCCGCGGCGGCGCTCCACCACGCGGGTCAGGGCGTCGACCACCCGCGGGTCGTACTCGTAGCCCAGCCCGAGGTGGATCCGCTCCATGGCGCGGGCCTCCTCCAGCCCGCCGAGACGGCCCTCCGACAGGTCGTCGAACGCGTTGGCGACCTTGATGATGCGGCTCGGCATCGGCAGGTCCTCGCCGAACTCGCGCACCTGCCGGTAGGGGGTGGTCTGCGCCTCGAGGATGTCGGCGACGTTGTCGAGCACGCCCGTCCGGCGCACGATCTCGGCCCCGTCGTGGGCGATGCGCTGCTGGTCGGCCGGGGCGGCCAGGAGCGTCGCGCCACCGGGGATGGGGTCGCGCAGGGCGACCTGACCGAGGTCGTGCAGCAGCGCGGCATACTCGAGCTCGGTGATCTCGCGCGGCGGCATGCCGAGGTCGCGTCCGATGGCCACCGCCAGCTCGGTGACCCGCGCGGCGTGGTGCTCGCGGGTGTAGCCGGAGCGCTCGGTCAGCAGCGACAGCGCCCTGATCGTCTGGCGGTAGGTCTCGCGGATCGCGCCGTAGCGGCGGACCGCGAACTGCGTGAGCAGCAGCGGGAAGAGGAACAGCGGCAGCGCGAGCAGGCCGAGCGCCTGCTCGGCGAGGGCGATGAGCGCGCCGGTGGTCACGAGCGCCGTCGTCAGGCCGATGGCCTCGCGGTACTCGTTGAGGATCGTCCGCAGCATCGGCGAGTGCTGCCGCTGGGCGCGGACGGCTCCCTCCAGGCCGAGGCTGACCAGGACCGCGATGGAGGAGACCGCGAGCATCACGACGGCGACGAGCCAGCGTTGGTCGTCCCACTCCCCTTCCCAGCCCAGGAGCGTGCGCCCCCCGAACGGCACCCGCCGGTAGAGCACCGCCGCCACGGCCACACCGACCACGCGCGCCGCGACCTCCGTGAGGCCCACCGGCTGACGGCGCAGCGAGTGCACCGTGATGCCGACCACCATGGCGAGCGCTGTCGCGACGACGACCGCCGACGCCCTGACCATCGGCTCGCCGGTCGGCGAGATGGAGGTCATGGCCAGCGCCAGCGCGGCCGCGGTCGACAGCGGCGCCGTGTCGGTGCGCCCCAGGATCGTCAGGCGGGCGACCTCGCCGATGGCAATGGCCGCCATGAACGCCAGCAGCACCGCCACGACCTCGGGCTGCCCGAGGAACGACAGGTCGTCGAGGCAGAACCACAGCGACGCGGCGACGACGGCGGCCGCGAGGCCGATGGTCACCCAGGCGGCGTTCAGCCGCAGCCCCCCGAACGCCCTCATGCCTGCGGCTCCAGCGTGGCGTGCGGCGGCCGGGCCCCGGCCTGCGCGCGAAGGTCGGGTCGCTCGGCGTAGAGGTCGGAGCACTCGGGGTCGTCGTGGTCCCGGTTGTGACCGGAGGCCCCCAGCACTGCCTCGCTGCGCTCGGTCACCGCCCAGGTATGCCGCGCCAGCGCCCGCCGCAGCGCCCCCACCACCGCGGGGTCGAACTGCGTCCCGGCGCGGCTCCTGATCTCCGCGAGGGCCTCGGGGGGCGTGAGTGCCGCGCGGTAGGCCCGCTCGGTCGTCAGCGCGTCGAAGGCGTCGGCGACGGCGACGATGCGCGCCGCGATGGGGATCTCGGTGCCGGCGAGCCCCGAGGGGAAGCCGCGGCCGTCGAACCGCTCGTGGTGGTGCTCGATGCCCTGCAGCGACCCGCGCACGAACTCGATGTCCTCGAGCATCGCCACCGCGTGCACGGGGTGCCTGGCCATCACGACCTGCTCCTCGTCGGTGCGCTCGCGCCGCGCCCGCAGCACCCGCGACGGGATGGCGAGGGTGCCCAGGTCGTGGAGCATCCCGGCGGTGCGCACCTCCTGGACCTCCTTGTGGCCCAGCATCATCCCCTCGGCGGCCCACTCGCAGAGCTGGGCGACGCGGGCGCTGTGGCCGGCGCTGGCAGGGTCCTTGGCCTCGACGGAGGCCACCAGGGCGTCCAGGGTGCGCTCGTGCGAGCGGAGCTCGTCGCCGTACTGGTTGAAGGCCCAGCGGGCGACGAACAGCGGCGCGAGGACGAGCACGGCGCTGAAGGGGCCCACCATCGCGGGGATCCAGAGGACGACGAAGAGGAAGCCGATGATGCCGTAGCCGATGTACGCCGGGCCGGTGGTGCTGAGCAGCTTGCCGATCTGGGCGCGCATCGGGACACCGCTGGCCGCCCGCATGACCCCCGCCAGGAGGACGGCGTTGGCCAGGCACTGGGCGACGTCGGCGACCATCAGCGGCAGCCCGACGCTCACGACGAGGCCCCACGCGCCGTGGACGGTGGACTGGGCGCTGGCCCCACCGGCCGCGAGGTAGACGAAACCCCCCACCGACCCGATGACACTGCCCAGGGCCGTGTTGAAGAGCCGCACGATCAGGGCCACCCGGCCTGGCTGGACGACCGTGGACACCGCCCCGACGAGACCGGCGCCGAGGGGGCCGACCATGACGGCGGCCGCCAGCAGGATGATGCTGGTGAACGAGAACTGCACGCGGCCGCCGACGTTGCTCTCGCGCCAGAGCCAGCTGACGACACCCATGGCCATGAGCACCACCAGGGCCAGGACGTCCTCCGGCCAGCCCGAGGTGAACCACCCCAGGACGAGCAACGTCGCCGCGCACAGACACGTGGCGGCGACGAAGCAGTATGTCGCGTAGCTGCGACCGGAGCGGGCAGACGAGGTCGTCCCGCGGTCAGCCGTCATAGGAGAAATCTAGACGGCTGACCCACGAAAATCAGGGACCGCCCCAACCCCAGATGGTCTGGATGCGGGGGCCGGCCGACAGGGGCTGCGGCTCCGGGAGGTCTGCCGCCCACACCGGGGGCGTGCTGGCCTCGAGGGTGGACTCGAACATCGTGGTGAGAACCTTCATGGCGGGGGCTCCTCGTTCCTGTGCTGTCAACCAATACGCGTCGGCAACGCAGGTTTCACTGGCTGGTACCTGCGGGGGTATGGCACCTCGGCTCCTTCATGATGCCCGCTGATGCCACATTTTCACGAACCCAAACGGTTTCTTGACCAAATCCTTAATGTCTCTCCGCGTTTTGGTGGAGGCGCAACCGCACTTCTGCGGGTTCCCGCCGCGTTTCAGGGCAGCCTCGGGGCTGTGCGAGAATGGCCGGCGATCGCGGCGCACGACGCCGAAGCACCTCACGCAACGGAGTGACCCATGAGCAAGCGCGCCCGCAAGCGCCGCTCGCGCAAGGGCAACGCGGCCAACCACGGCCGCAAGCCCAACGCCTGAGCAGTCGCCACAGACGCCGAACGGGGCGCCCGGACCCATCGCTGAAGCGAGAGGTCCGGGCGCCCCGTTCCCGTTGCGCGCCTGACGGACTCTGGCCCCGGCGGCCCGAGACCTGGGAGCACGACCTGCTAGTCCTGGATCTCCAGGCGGATCGTCGTGATGCGGGTCATGATCTGGGCGCGCAGCGCGACCGGCGCCTCCTCGCACTGGCACGACCGCTTGACCAGCGCCTTGAGCGCCTGGTCGAGGTCGTACTGCTTCAGGCACGGCCCGCACGCGTCGAGGTGCTGGGCGATCTTGTGGGTGTCACCCGCGGTCATCTCGCCGTCGAGGTACTCGTAGACCCGGTGCAGGACCTCCGAGCAGTCGGCGTGCTCGGGATCCATGCCCTCGAGGCCGGCGCCCTCGGCGCCCGGCCCGCGACCGCAGCTCATGACGACGCCCCCTGGTTCGCGAAGCCACGCTCGGCGGCGTAGTCGGTCAGCAGTTCGCGCAGCTGACGGCGGCCGCGGTGCAGGCGCGACATCACCGTCCCGATCGGGGTGTCCATGATCTCGGCGATCTCCTTGTAGGCGAACCCCTCCACATCAGCGAGGTAGACCGCGAGGCGGAACTCCTCGGGCAGCTCCTGCAGGGCCCGCTTGACCTCGGTGTCGGGCAGCCGGTCGAGGGCCTCGGTCTCGGCGGAGCGCAGCCCGCTCGAGGTGTGCGACGCGGCCCGGGCGAGCTGGTAGTCCTCGACCTCGGCGGCGTCGGACTGCTGGGGCTCGCGCTGCTTCTTGCGGTAGCTGTTGATGTAGGTGTTGGTGAGGATGCGGTACATCCAGGCCTTGAAGTTGGTGCCCGGCTTGTACTGGTGGAAGGCGGCATACGCCTTGGCGTAGGTCTCCTGGACGAGGTCCTCGGCGTCCGCGGGGTTGCGCGTGGTGCGCAGCGCCGCCGAGTAGAGCTGGTCCAGAAGGGGCATGGCCTCGCGCTCGAAGCGTGCGTGGCGCGCCTCGGGGGTTTCGGCGGCCACGTCGACGGTGGCGTCGCTTGCGGGGGTGTCAGTCATCGCACTCCAGCCTAGTGGCGTTGCGTGGGTGCGCGGCGGCACGTCCAGCACGAGCACAGGTCAAGCTCCCTTCGGCGTGGTTCTGAAGGGTCAACCGCCGCTCCGGCCCGGTCATTCCCGGCCGGTAGATTGCCCCGCATGAGCCCCCGCCACCCCGAGTCCACGTTCGTCGAGCTCCTCACCGAGCAGGTGCGGCAGGAGTTCACGGCCAGCCAGCAGTACGTCGCCATCGCCGTCTGGTTCGACGCCCACGACCTCCCCCGGCTCGCAGCGCACTTCTACGCGCAGAGCGTCGAGGAGCGCAACCACGCGATGATGATGGTGCAGTACATGCTCGACCGGGACTGGCCGGTGACCATCCCCGGCGTCGACGAGGTGCGCAACGAGTTCAGCAAGCCCGTCGAGCCGATCGCCGTGGCGCTCGAGCAGGAGAAGGCCGTCACCAGCCAGATCGAGGCGATGTTCCGGGCGGCCCGCAGCGAGGGCGACGTCCTCGCCGAGCAGTTCATGCTGTGGTTCCTCAAGGAGCAGGTCGAGGAGGTCTCCTCGATGAACACGCTGCTGGCGATCGCCGAGCGCGCCGACACCGACTGGTTCCAGATCGAGGACCACCTCGCCCGCGAGATGGTCGGCGACGAGGCAGTCGACGCGTCGGCCCCGGCCGCGGCCGGCGGAGTCCTCTAGGCCGGCCCCGGCCCCTCATGCAGCCGGCTACGTCAATGATCCGGATCCGCGATCAGTGACGTAGCGCGCCGACGAACCCTCGCACCGCCTCCACCACACCGGCGGGCGCCTTGCCGAAGCTGTGCGTCCCCGGCGCTGAGGAAACGTGTGCCGACGACACGGATGCCGCGTCCGGCACCCGTGCGCGCACGGCCGCTCGCACCTCGTCCGGGGTGCCGAAGGGGTCGCGCTCGCCCTGCACCACGCGAACCGGCAGTCCCGCACGGATGGGGGTGAGCAGCTCCTCGGCACGGGACGACTCCGGCCTGCCCGGCGGGTGCAGCGGGAACGACAGGCACAGCACCGCATCGGCCCCCACCCGCTCGGCGGTGCGGCAGGCGACCCGCGCCCCGGCCGAGCGCCCGCCCACGACCAGCGGCTTCGGCAGGGCGCCCCGACCGGACAGCAGCGCCTCGACGACGGGCACCCAGGCCGCGTCGAGCGTCGGCGGCGGCGTGGCCACCTTCTTCCCGGCCACCCGCCACGGCTGGTCCACCAGCACGACCGCCCACCCGTCGGCGACGAGCGCCTCGGTCACGGCGACGAGGTCGCCCGACCAGCCCTGGCCACCCGCTCCGTGACCGAGCACCACCGTGCCGACCGCCCGCGGTGGCCGATGCACGGTCGCCCGTGCGGTGCCCTGCGGGGTGTCGACCTCGACCACCCGGGTCGGCCTCACCGGGAGTTCTTCCCACCCTGCGTCTCCTGCGAGCCGACCGCCCCGGGCGGCTCCCCGCCGATGACCTCGCCGGTCATCGGGTCGACCACGCCCTGGAGCTCCGACTCCGGCACCGGCTCGAGCAGCTGCGGGCCGTTGTTGCTGGTGGCGTTGACCGCGGTGGAGATCGGGTACGCCTCGAAGCGCCCGGCCCGGTGGAAGGACAGCAGCCGCCGCACCTCGTCGAGGTCCTGGTTCCTCGGGTCCAGCCAGGCGGCCCAGTCCTCCGGCTCGAGGATGAGCGGCTGCCGGTCGTGGATGCGGTCCAGCCCCGGCTCGGCGTCGGTCGTGATGATGGTGAAGCTCGTCAACCACGCGTTCGGGTCGGCCGGGTCCTCGACCGTCTTGTCCCGCCAGAACTCGTAGAGCCCGGCCATCGCGATGGGGTGCCCGTCGGCCCGCTGGGTGAAGAACGGCTGCTTGCGCGGCTTGCCCTTGGCGTCCTTCACCGTCGGAGACTTCTGCCACTCGTACCACCCGGCGGCGGGGACCAGGCATCGCCGGCCCGCCGCGGCCTTCTTGAACGACGCCTTCTCCAGCACCGACTCGGCCCGGGCGTTGATCATCTGCATGCCGACCTTGGTGTCCTTGGCCCAGCTGGGCACCAGGCCCCACGTGAGCAGCCGTAGCTGGCGCACGGGCGGCGCGTCCGCGGCATACCCCTCGGTCGTCTCGTCGCGGGGCACCCGGCTGAGCACGACGGGCGCCCGCTTGGTCGGCGCCATGTTGTAGTCGGGTGTGCCCGGCGGTGGCGACTGCGGGCGCGCCATCACGCTGCGGGCGGGGTCGCCCGTGCGGTCCTGCTCGACCTCGAACTCCTCGACGAGCTCCCCCGGGTTCGCTGTTGCCGCATAACGACCGCACATGCCGGACAGGTTACGCAGGGCGACGGGGCGGCCATTACGGTAGACCTGTCGTGACACCAGCCCACGAGGAGTGCTCATGAGCCTGATCCGCCGTGTTGCCCGCCCGATGCTCGCCGCCATGTTCGTCGTCGGCGGGCTCGACCAGCTGCGCCACCCGGCCAAGCAGGCACCGAAGCTGGCGCCCCTCGCCGAGCAGGCCGCCCCGGCCCTGCACCTGCCGAACGACCCGGAGCTGCTGGTCCGGGCCAACGGCGCGGTCATGGTGGGCGGCGGCGCGCTCTTCGCGATGGGCCGGCTGCCGCGGATCACCTCCGTGCTCCTCGCCGGGACGCTGCTCCCCACGACGTATGTCGGGCACCCGTTCTGGGAGGAGAAGGACCCGGCGCGGCGCGCCCAGCAGCGCACCGCCTTCCTGAAGAACCTCGGCATCCTCGGCGGCCTGCTGCTCGCGGCCGTCGACACCGAGGGCCGTCCCGGCATCGCCTACCGCGTGCACCTCGCAACGGAGCGGGCCGGACGCACTGCCAAGACCACCCGGCGCGAGGCGAGGCACGCCGCCCGCGCCGCCAAGCGCGAGGCGAGACTTGCCGCACACTCAGCCCACGATGCCCTCACCTGACACACCTGAATCACCCGACTGGCCGGCGCCGGTCGCCGACCAGCGCGTCGATGCCGAGGTCACCCTCCCCGGCAGCAAGTCACTGACCAACCGCTTCCTCGTCCTCGCCGCCCTCGCCGGTGGCCAGTCCCGGCTGCGGCGCCCGCTGCGCTCCCGCGACACCCTCCTCATGGCGCAGGCCCTGCGCACCCTGGGCACCGGTGTCGACGACGCCACCACCGACGCCTCCGGCAGCACCGACTGGATCATCACCCCGGCCTCCCTGCGCGGCGGTGGCACCGTCGACTGCGGCCTCGCCGGCACCGTCATGCGGTTCCTGCCTCCCGTCGCGGCGCTGTGCTCCGGCCCGGTCGCCTTCGACGGCGACGAGCAGGCGCGGGTGCGCCCCATGGGCCCGGTGCTCGAGGCGCTGCGCGCGCTCGGCGCCTCGGTCGACGACGGTGGCCGCGGCACCCTGCCCTTCACCGTCAACGGCACTGGCCGCATGCCGGGTGGCACCGTCACGCTCGACGCCTCCGCCTCCTCGCAGTTCGTCTCCGCGCTGCTGCTCGCCGGGCCCCGCTACGACGACGGCGTGACCGTGCGCCACGTCGGGCCGCCCGTGCCGTCCGAGCCGCACATCGAGATGACCGTGGAGACCCTGCGGGACGCCGGCGCGATCGTCGACGACGCCGAGCCGGACGTCTGGCGGGTCGAGCCGTCGGAGGTCAACGCCCTCGACGTGCAGGTCGAGCCGGACCTCTCCAACGCCGCGCCCTTCCTCGCCGCCGCCCTCGTCACCGCCGGGCGGGTCACCGTGCCGGACTGGCCGCAGCACACGACCCAGGCGGGCGACGCGATCCGCGACATCCTCGACGCCATGGGTGCCGACGTGTCGCTGGCCCGGGACGGCCTGACCGTCACCGGCACCGGGGAGGTGTCCGGCGTCGACGTCGACCTCCACGACGCCAGCGAGCTGACCCCCGTCGTCGCGGCCATCGCGGCGCTGGCCGACTCCCCCACCGTGATCCGCGGCGTCGCGCACATCCGCGGCCACGAGACCGACCGGCTGGCGGCCCTCGCCCGCGAGCTCGGCGCCCTCGGGGCGGAGGTCACCGAGACCGACGACGGCCTGCGGATCCGGCCGCGGCCCCTGACCGGCGGCCTGTTCCACACCTACGCCGACCACCGGATGGTCATGGCCGGGGCGGTGCTCGGCCTGCGGGTGCCCGGCGTGGTCGTCGAGGACGTCGGCACGGTCGCCAAGACGCTCCCCGGCTTCGTCGACCTGTGGGACGGCATGATCGCAGGCCGTCGCCACGCCACGGCAGCCAGCGCATGAGGGCGGGCGCATGAGGGCGGGCGTATGAGGGCGGGCGCATGATCCGCCGCGGCTCGGACTTCGACGAGAGCGACGTCCGGATCCGTCCCAGCCGGCGCGGCTCGCGCCCCCGGTCCAAGGACCGCCCCTCGCACGACGACGCCCTCCCCGGCTTCGTCATCGGCGTCGACCGCGGCCGCTACACGGTGCTGGTGCGCGCGGGCGTCGGCGGCCGCACCCTGCCCGAGCGCACCGTCATCGCGATGCGGGCGCGCGAGCTCGGCCGCAAGGGCATCGTGGTCGGCGACGACGTCGGGCTGGTGGGCGACACCTCCGGCAGCCCGGACGCCCTGGCCCGCATCGTCAAGCTCTCCCCGCGCCGGTCGGTGCTGCGCCGGACCGCGGACGACACCGACCCGGTCGAGCGCGTCATCGTCGCCAACCCCGACCAGCTGGTCATCGTCTCGGCGCTGGCCAACCCCGAGCCGAGGCCGCGGCTCATCGACCGCTGTCTCGTCGCCGCCTACGCCGCCGGTCTCGACCCGCTCCTCGTGCTGACCAAGGCCGACCTGAGGGACCCGACGGACTTCTTGGCGAACTACGCCCCGCTCAACGTGCCCTTCATCGTCACGTCCACGGCCGGCGATGGCTTCGACGGCCTCGAAGCGTTGCAGGACAAGCTGATCGGGCGGGTCAGCGTCTTCGTGGGCCACTCGGGGGTCGGCAAGTCCACGCTCGTCAACGGCCTCGTCCCGGAGGCCCACCGCGCCATCGGCAACGTCAACGTCGTGACCGGGCGCGGCCGGCACACCTCGAGCTCCGCGGTGGCGCTGCGGCTGCCAGGCGACCAGGGCTGGGTCATCGACACCCCGGGCGTGCGCTCGTTCGGGCTGGCCCACGTCGACCTCGACCACGTCATCGAGCACTTCCCCGACCTCGAGCCCGGCACCGAGCAGTGCCCGCGCGGCTGCTCGCACGACGAGGAGGAGTGCGGCCTCGATGCGTGGGTGGAGTCCGGCCGGGCCGGGCCCGCGGGGGCGTCGCGGCTGGAGTCGCTGCGCCGCCTGCTGCGGGCGCGGTCCGGCGAGGCGGCCGACTAGCCATGCCCCCGGGCGTGGACTGCGACGTCGTCGTCATCGGGGCGGGCATCGTCGGGCTGGCCACGGCCCGCGCGCTGCTCCAGGCCTGGCCCGGCCTGGAGGTGGTCGTCCTCGAGAAGGAGCCACAGCCCGCCACGCACCAGACCGGCCACAACTCCGGGGTCATCCACGCCGGCATCTACTACGCCCCGGGGTCGCTCAAGGCCCGGCTGTGCCGTGCCGGCGAGCGCGCCACCAAGGACTTCTGCCGCGAGCACGGCATCGCCTTCGAGACCCCCGGCAAGCTGGTCGTCGCCACCACCGAGGCCGAGGTGGGCCGGCTGCGGGGCCTGCGCGACCGCGCAGGCCAGAACGGCGTCGAGGTCGAGCCGGTCGGGCCGCGCCGGCTCGCCGAGCTCGAGCCGCACGTCACCGGCCTGGAGGCGCTGCTGGTGCCGGCGTCGGGGATCGTCGACTACCGCGAGGTGGCCACGGCGCTGGCCGACGACATCCGCTCCGCCGGTGGGCAGGTGCTGACCAGCACCGCGGTGGCCGGCCTGCGTGAGGACGCCGACCGGGTGCGGGTGCTGACCGGCCGCGGCGTCCTGACGGCGCGCCGCCTGGTGGCCTGCGCCGGGCTGCAGGCCGACCGAGTCGCCCGGCTCGGCGGGCTCGACCCGGACTTCCGGATCGTGCCCTTCCGGGGTGAGTACCACCAGCTGCCCGCCGCGCGCGACGGCCTCGTGCGGCACCTGGTCTACCCGGTGCCGGACCCGGACCTGCCGTTCCTGGGAGTGCACCTCAGCCCGACCATCGGCGGCCGGATCACGGTCGGCCCCAACGCCGTGCTCGGCCTCGCCCGCGAGGGCTATGGCAAGGCCCGGGTCTCGCTGCGCGACGTCGCCGACTACGCCCGCTTCCCCGGCCTGTGGCGCGTGGCCAGGGCCAACCTGCGCACCGGCGCGGTCGAGGCGCGGAACTCGGTGTGGAGGCCCGGCTACCTCGCCGCGTGCCGCCGGTACTGCCCCGAGCTCACGCTGGACGACCTGCGCCCGCACCCCGCCGGCATCAGGGCGCAGGCCGTCCTGCGTGACGGGACCCTCGTGCACGACTTCCTGCTGCGCGAGAGCCCTCGCCAGCTTCACGTGGCCAACGCGCCCTCCCCCGCGGCGACCTCGGCGCTCCCCATCGGTGCGATGCTCGCCGAGCGCGTCCTCGGCGCCCAGGGCCGGTAGAGCACCGACCCCGCAGCCGCCATCGCCGCCGACAGCAGGACGAACCCGACCACGCCGCTGACCAGGGCCGACGTCGGCAGGGTCGTCATGGTCTCCTCGTCGACACCACCGAGGAGCACCCCCAGCACCACGACCATCGCGACGGACGCGGCCGCCCCGAGGGCCCGCAGCGCCCAGTGCCTCCTCGTGAGGACCAGGCCGCCGAGGGCGAAGGCGGGCAGGAACAAGAGCCCCTGGCTGGCGAAGATCAGCAGGCCGGGCACGACCGCGAGGCGCCACCAGCGCCGGGCACCCTTGACCTTGGCGGCGGCCAGCAGGCCCACGCCGAGACCGAGCAGCGCCGCCATCGTGAGGATCATCCCTGTCCCCGCCCAGCTGAACTCGGGGCTCGTCGGGTTCATCAGGCGCATCCAGACCCGTGCCGCGACGCCCCACAACAGGCCGAGGCCCAGGCCTGCCAGCGCCCCGCGCAGCATGACGTGCCGAGCGCCGGCGGGACCGGCGCCGGCGGGACGGGCGCCGGCGTGCCGCTCGGCGCCCTGGCGTGTGGAGAGCCGGGCCATCACCACACCACCGGCATGCAGGCCAGCCGCGCGCCGGCGAGGCCGGTGGCGGGGTCGGTCTCCTCGGCGTGGATGACCACCGAGCGCGCGCCGTGCACCGGCTCGAACGGCACGTCGGCGACGGCCCGCGCCGAGCCACGGCCGGTGACCTCGAAGTCGAGCCAGACCTCGTGCTCCTCGTCGATGACCGGCGGCGAGGCCGAGTTGTAGTGCGGCCCGGCAGCGGCGCCGTCACCCGGGGTGCAGGGCCCCGTGTGCAGGTGTGCCCCGTAGTGCGTCCCCGCCGCCGACCGGTCGATGCCGGCGACCTTGAGCACGAAGGTCGACTCCCCGCCGTCCATCGTCAGGCGAAGGGTCGCCGACGCCCCCTCGAACGGCTCGGTCGTGGCGGTCTGCAGGTCGCTCAGCGGGCTCTGGAAGACCAGCGTCGTGCCGTCGCCGCCGCCGCCCTGACCGGCCTGGGCGGGACCGACGGTGGCTGCCCCTGCCGCGGCCGCGGTGGCGGCCAGCGCCGCGACCCCCGCGGCCAGCCGGCGCCGAGCCGCCCCCGACGAGGCCCGGGGCGTGCCCTGGTGCGTGGTCCGGTGTGCGGCGCGAAACGGTGTGTCGGGGACGAAAGTGCCCATGGTGTGCCTCCCTGGTGCGCAAAGATGAGCTCTGACACTGCAACCGACGGGCCTGCGCGGGCTCCGGGCGACAGGTGGGGGCGGCCGGAAGAGGCCACCTCCGCGTGTCGCCCGATCCGGCGCGGCGCGCGTCTGTCAGGCGATGGAGGCCGTGGGGGTGCTCGCCGCAGGGGCACAGCAGACGAGGTCGGCGCAGGGCGTCGACCCGCTCGTCGTGGCGCTCTTCACCGCCGAGGCGGGCCGGCTGGTGTCCCTGGCCCGCTTCTTCGTCGACGACCAGACCGCCGCCGAGGACCTCGTCCAGGAGGCCTTCATCCGGCTGGCGCGCAACAGCCACCGCATCCAGGACGAGGCGAGGGCCGCGGCATACCTGCGCTCGATCGTCATCAACCTGGCCCGCGACCACAACCGCCGCGGCCTGGTCTCCCTGCGGCACCGGCCGCCGGCCGTGCTCGACGAGCCGTCCGCGGAGGACCGCGCGTCCGACAACGAGTCCCGCCGCGAGGTCGTCTCCGCCCTGCGCGCCCTGCCCAGGCGGCAGCGCGACTGCGTGGCCCTGCGCTACTACCTCGAGCTGCCCGTGCCCGAGATCGCCGAGACGCTCGGCGTCTCGGTCAACTCCGTCAAGACCCACCTCCAGCGCGGCCTGCGGGCCATGGCCGCCACCCTGTCCCCGACCGCGGAGGAGGAGCCGTGAGCGCCCTCGAGGAACGCCTGCACGACGCCCTGACCAGTGGCGACCCCGGGCGCACCGTCTCCCCCGACCTGTTCGCCCGCGTCGTCGGCAGCATCGAGGACGACCGGTCCCGCCGGCGCCGCGTGCACCGCACCGCCACCGCCTGGGTCGCGGCCGTCGCCGCGGCCACGGCCACCGTCACCATCCTGGAGAGAGAGGGAGTCGACATGCCCTGGTGGACCCTCGAGATCGCCACGACGCTCGGGCTCATCGCGATCGCGCTGTGGCTCGGGCCGTTCATCAAGCGTTTCGGCCGCGCCTACGCCGCCGACGTCTTCCACGACAACCCGCTCACCGGCAAGAGCTACATCGTGCTGACGGACGTCGTCTACTACCTGATCTTCACGGCATACATCCTCTTCACGGTGCGCTTCGAGCCGGACAGGGGCTGGGGGCTGCTCACGGACCGGGCGTACATCACCGCGGCCCAGCTGAAGTTCGAGGTGGAGCGGATCGGCGGCATCCTGCTCATCATCGGCGTGCTGCACGGGCTCAACATCGTGCTCATGCCCGTGCTCGGCCGGCTCTTCTCCCTCAACCGCCGGCTGCCCGAGCAGGTGAGCAGGCACCTGGGGTAGCGC
>NZ_DATBMI010000154.1:0-7186 GCF_036554925.1 Pedococcus sp. | reverse complement strand
CCGAGCACGCCGACGCTGCCGGTGCCGGTCGCGATGTGCTCGACCGGCACCCCGAGGGTGTCGGCCAGGGCCTGGGTGAGCTCGGTGACGGCCATGTCGGGGTAGCGGTTGATCGCCGTGGCGGCGTCCTGCACGACCTTGAGCACGCTGGGCAGCGGCGGGTACGGGTTCTCGTTCGAGGAGACCTTGTAGGCCGTGATGCCCTCGCGCGGTGCTGCGGGCTTGCCGGGGACGTAGGCGGGCACCTGGGTGAGGGCGCTGCGCAGGTGGACCCCGCCCGCAGGCCGTCCGGCAGGGTTCGTGGCGTCGTTCATGGGCTCCTCGCTCATGGGGTCACTGTATGGGCTCGCTGTCGACGTGCCCGACCAGCCGCCGGCGCAGAGCAGGTGCTCCCACCAGGTCACGCGGCGATGCCAGGCCGCACTCGGGCCGGGCGGCGCACCCCTCAGTCGCCGTCGGGCAGGAGGAGGTTGAGGATCATCGACACCAGCGTGATGACGAGCGCGCCGAGCACGGAGTCCCAGAAGAAGTGCTCGACGTCGAAGTCGAGACCCAGGGCGTGCGAGAGGCCCGAGGTGAGCTCGAGCATGAGCGCGTTGACCACGAGGGTGAACAGGCCCAGCGTCAGGATGATGAAGGGCAGCGAGAACAGCATCGCGATCGGCTTGACGAACGCGTTGATGACACCGAACAGCAGGGCGACGAGCAGGATGGTCAGCAGCCGGTTGCTCAGCTGGTCGGCGTCCTCCCCGAGGTGGATGCCGGGAATGACGAGCGCCGCCACCCAGAGGGCGACGGCGTTGACACCGATCTTGATCGCGATGGACCTCATGGCGTCATGGTGGCAGAACGCCCACCGCCCCGCCCGGATTCGCGTCGGCCCGGGCGGGGCGCTGTGACCTGGTGCGTGGCGCCCGTGGGCCAGGCACCTGGGTGCGGGGTCAGACGTGCCGGCGGCTCGTGACCACCCGGAACCGGCTGGCGACGAAGGCGGCGTCGACGTAGGCCGCGTTGGCGGCCGGGTTGGCCCCCGTGCCGTGGTAGTCCGAGAACGCCGCGGTCTGGTTGACGAAGACCGGGCCGGTGAGGTTCTCCGAGAGGGCGACGCCCGCGTCGGCCGCCGCCTCGCGCGCCGCGTCGAGCACCCCCTCCTGCGTGGAGTAGACGGACGCGGTCATGGCGCCGTGCTCGCGGACCGTGTCACGGAACTGCGCCAGCGACTGCTGCGTCGACGCGGTGCCGATGAGGAAGGTCACCGGGCCGAAGCACTCCTGGGTGTAGACGTCCTCGCGGTTGGCGTCGAGCGCGACCAGGCCGGGCGCCTGCACCACCGCGTCGGGGTACGCCGGGTGGCTGACGCTGCGGGAGTCGAGCACGACCGTGCCCCCCGCCTCCTCGGCCAGGGCGGCGAGGCCGCGGGCGCTGGCCCGCACACCCTCGTTGACCGTGGCACCGAGCAGCTCGACGGCCCGGGCGTCGTCGCCGGTGAGCTTGGAGACGGCTGCCCCGAGGCGGGCGCCGAACTCCTCGAACGACAGGTGCCCCTCGTCGGTGTCGATGCCGTCGCGCGGGACGTAGATGTTCTGGGGGGTGGTGCACATCTGGCCGGAGTACAGCGCCAGGGAGAACGCCAGGTTGCCGAGGGTGCCGCGCAGGTTGTCGGTGGAGTCGACGACGACGGTGTTGACGCCGGCCTTCTCCGTGTAGACCAGCTGCCCCCGGGCGGCGCCGTTCTCCTCGAGCCAGGCGCCGAAGCCGGGCCCGCCGGTGTAGTCGATGATCCGCACCTCGTCGCGCTCGGCCAACGTCTTCGCCAGGCCCTCGCCGTCGGCCTCCGCGGCCAGCTGCACCAGCGCGGGGTCGAAGCCGGCCTCTCGCAGCACGGAGCGCGCGGCGTCGACGGAGATCGCGAGCGGCAGCACCGCGCGGGGGTGCGGCTTGACCACCACCGGGTTGCCGGTGACCAGCGACGCGAACAGGCCGGGGTAGCCGTTCCACGTCGGGAAGGTGTTGCAGCCGATGACCAGGGCGAGGCCGCGCGGCACGACCCGGTAGTCCTTCTGCATCCGGATCGAGGCGTCGCTGCCGTCCTTGGCGCGTCCGGGCTTGACCCAGAGCACCGACCCGGGGACCCGCTCCTGCTCGACGAGTCCGGCGACGATCGACTCCAGGGCGCGGTCCTGCGCGTGCGGTCCGGCCGCCTGGAACGCCATGACGAACGGCTGGCCGGTCGTGTGCATCACGGCGTTCGCGATCTCGAAGGAGCGTTGGTTGATGGCGTCGACGATCTCGAGGCAGACCGCGGCACGCACCCTGGCACCGGCGTCACGCCAGGCCGGGAGGGCGGCCTCGGCAGCGGCGATCGCACCGTCGACGTCGAGATGGGGGTAGGTGACGCCCAGGGCCGGGCCGTAGGGCGAGACCTCGTCGCCGACGGTCGTGCCGTCGCCGGGCTGGTCGGCCAGCGCGGCATACGGCTTCTGCAGGTGGGCCTCGTATGCCGCCGTGCCCCGCTCCGCGGCGCCCTCGCCGTAGACGCGGGGGGACGGGGACTCGGGGTAGCGCGAGTAGTACGAGCGGGCCGCCAGCGCGGCGGCGGCCTCGTCGAGCGCCGAGGAGTGCTTCTCGACCAGCGGGTGGGTGGGCGTCGTTGCCGTAGTCACGCGGCCATCGTAGCCACGGCCGTCTCACAGCCGGGCAGCGCGAATGCCACCATGTGTCACATGCCGACGCTGACGAGCCCGAGTCCGGACGACGTCCCCGTCGCGGTGGTGGGGGCGGGCGCCATGGGCGCCGGCATCGCCCAGGTCGCCGCGACTGCCGGGCACCCCGTGGCCCTCGTCGACGCAGCCACCGGCGCCGCCGAGGACGCCGTGGCCCGGATCATCGGGAGCCTGCAGCGCCTCGAGGCCAAGGGGAGGCTGAGCTCGGCGCAGCTCGAGGAGGTCGTCGAGCGGATCAGCACCGCCGACACCGTCGAGCGGCTGCCACGCTCCGCCCTGGTGGTCGAGGCGGTCCGCGAGGACCTCGCGACCAAGCGCGACCTCTTCGCCCGGCTCGCCCGGACGCAGCCCGCCGACGCCGTCCTTGCCACGAACACCTCCAGCCTCGACATCACGGCGATCGCGGACGGCATACCCGACCCCGCCCGGGTGATCGGGCTGCACTTCTTCAACCCGCCTCCCGTCATGCGCCTCGTCGAGGTCGTGCGCGGCGCGGAGTCGGGACGGGACGTCCTCGACGACGCGACGGAGCTCATGCGGGCCTGGGGCAAGTCGCCGGTGCGGTGCACGTCGACGCCGGGGTTCATCGTCAACCGCGTGGCACGGCCGTTCTACGGCGAGGCGCAGCGGATGCTCATGGCCGGCGTGGCCGACGCCGCCACCCTCGACGCAGCCCTGCGCTCGGCGGGCTTCCGGATGGGCCCGCTCGAGCTCACCGACTTCATCGGGCAGGACGTCAACCTCGCCGTCGGCACCAGCGTGTGGGAGCAGACCGACCGTGATCCCCGCTACGAGCCGACGTCGCTGCAGCAGGAGCTCGTCGCCGCCGGACACCTCGGCCGCAAGACCGGCCGGGGCGTGTACCGCTACGCCGCGGACGGCGCGGCCCTGGGCGCCGAGCCCGACGAGCAGCGCCTCGCCGAGCTGCTCGAGGGCCCCATCGAGACGAACCCGGTGGCACGCACCCTCGCCATGCTCGTCAACGAGGCGGTCGACCTCGTCCACCGCGGCGAGGCGACCGCCGCGGACGTCGACACGGCGATGACGCTCGGCACCAACTACCCGAAGGGCCCCATCGCCTGGGGACGGGAGATCGGGTATGCCGCCGTGGCGGACCAGCTCGCCGCCCTCGACCGCGCGTTCCCGGGGGGGCGCTACCGCCCGAGCCCGGCCCTGCGGGAGGGGCAGGACTGATGGGCTCCCTCGAGCACGTGCTCCGGATGTGGGCCGACGACGAGGCGTCCCGGGCGTTGGGCATGGACGCGACCGTCATCGAGCCCGACCATGCCGAGGTTCGCATGGTCGTCTCCGACGCCATGGTCAACGGCCACGACATCGCGCACGGCGGCTACATCTTCACCCTGGCGGACTCCGCGTTCGCGCTCGCGTGCAACAGCAGGGGCCAGACCACCGTGGCGGCCGGGGCCGACATCACGTTCGTGGCGGCGGCCCGGCGCGGCGACACCCTGGTGGCCGAGGCGCGGGTACGAACGGCCTACGGGCGCAGCGGCATCACGGATGTCACGGTCACCCGCGAGGAGGACGGAGCCGTCATCGCGGAGTTCCGCGGCCGGTCCCGGACCCTCAGCAGCCGGTAAAGACCGGACAAACCCGGGCAAAGTCTCGACTTCCATTGTCGGCCCCCGGCACCCCATACTGATCGGCGGCCCGGACGAGGGGGGCCTGGCCAGACCGTTTTGCCCGCACCACCCCAGGGAGACCTATGGGACGGCACACCGCCCCCAGGACCCGACGCAGGAGCGCCCTGCCCGTCGCGCGACCCGCAAGCCGTGGCACCGTCGTCGTGGCCGGCGTCGCTGCTGCCGCGCTGGCCGCCGTGCCCGTCACGATGCTGTGGCCCGACGCCACACCCCTCTCGGACTGCGGTCCGCGCACCCCGGTCACGATCTCGGTCGCCGAGCAGATCGTGGGCGTCGTGCGCGACGCAGCCGCCCGGGCCAGCGAGTCCGGAGCCTGCGCGGACTACGCGGTCCAGTCCGCGGCCCCCGCAGCCGTGGCCGCGGCGATCGCCGGAGGGGAGGGCCCGGACGCGTGGGTCTCGGACTCCACCCTGTGGCTGGAGCAGCTGCGGGCGGCCAAGCCCGACGAGGCGTGGACGGCCACCGAGTCGGTGGCGAGCAGCCCCATCGTCGTGGCCCTCCCCCAGCAGCACGCCGCGAGGGTCGGCTCGGCCAAGCCGCAGTGGCGGACGCTGCTCAGCGGCCCGATCCCGGTCCGGATGGCCGACCCCGAGGCCGACGCCACGGGTCGGCTCGCCCTGTTCACCGTGCACTCGGTCCTCGGGGACAAGAAGGCGACCCGGACCATCTCCGGTGGCACCATGATCCGCCTGTCACGCACGGCAGCGGGCTCGGAGTCGGAGCTCTTCGGCACCTACGCCCAGAAGCCGGCCGCGTCCCCGGCCTTCCCCGCCTCGGAGCAGGCGGTGGCGAGGTTCAACCACGAGAACCCCGACGCCTCGCTCGCCGCGGTGATCCCCGCGGAGGGCACGGCCGCCCTCGACTACCCCTGGGCGACCGCACCCGGGCTGATCCCGAAGAAGAAGGAGCTCGTCAACCGCGTGCTGGAGCAGGTGCGCTCCGAGCGGGGCGCCGAGGACCTCGCCGCAGCGGGGTTCCGGGCGCCGGGCGGCTCCGGGTCGCCGCGAGTCGCAGGCATCCCGAGCGGTCCGGTCCGCATGCTGAAGCCCCTGCCCGCCGCCGAGCGGGGGTCCGCGCTCGGCCTGTGGACCGCCGTCCGGACCGACATGAGGATGCTCGCCGTGATGGACGTGTCGGGGTCGATGCGGGCCATGGCGGGGACGCGGAGCCGCATCGAGCTCGCGCGCGCGGCCGCGGTGACGGCTCTCGACAGCTTCCCGCAGAGCTCGCAGGTGGGGCTCTGGGAGTTCTCCACCGACCGGGACGGCCCGGGCAAGGACTACCGGGAGCTCCAGCCGATCCGGACGCTGACGGCCAGGACCGGCGGTGGCACCCACAAGGACGCGCTGGGCAAGGAGTTCGCCCGCATGGTCGACACGGTGGAGGGCGACACCGGCCTGTACGACTCGCTCCTCGCGGCCTACCGCTCGGTCAAGGCCTCGTACCAGCCGGGCTACGTCAACTCCGTCGTCCTGATGACCGACGGTGTCAACGACGACCGCAGCGGCCTGTCGCTGCAGCAGCTCCTCAGCGCGCTCGAGGAGGAGAAGGACCCGAAGCGGCCTGTGCGGGTGGTCCTCGTGGGGCTCGGTGACCAGACGGACGCCAAGACCCTGGCCACCATCGCCAGGACCGCCGGCGGCGCCAGCTACGTGGCCAGGGACCCGAAGGACATCACGACCGTCTTCATCGAGGCGCTGATGACCCGCAACCGCTGAGCGGGCGGGCCAGTACGGTGTGCCCATGCGCGTTCTCGTCTCCGGCGGTGCCGGGTACATCGGATCCCACACCGTCGTCCAGCTCGTGGCCGCGGGCCATGACGTCGTCATCGTCGACAGCTTCGCGAACGCCAAGCCGACGGTGGTCAACCGGCTCGAGGCCCTGACGGGCAAGCACCTGCCCGTCCACGCCTTCGACCTGTGCGACGGCGACAAGACCGAGCACCTGTTCGCCCACGAGAAGATCGACGCCGTCATCCACTTCGCCGGCCTCAAGGCGGTCGGCGAGAGCGTCGAGAAGCCGCTGGAGTACTACGAGAACAACCTCGGGGCGACCTTCTCGCTGGTGCGGGCCATGCGGCGCCACCACGTGGACAAGCTGGTCTTCTCCTCGTCGGCGACCGTCTACGGCGCCGACGCACCGGTCCCCATGCGCGAGGACCTGCCCACCTCGGCGACCAACCCGTACGGCTGGACGAAGGTGATGATCGAGCAGATCCTGCGTGACGTCGCGGCGGCCGAGCCGAGCTGGCGGATCGCCCTGCTGCGGTACTTCAACCCGGTCGGTGCGCACGCCTCGGGAACGATCGGCGAGGACCCGCAGGGGATCCCCAACAACCTGATGCCCTTCATCGCCCAGGTCGCGGTCGGCAAGCTCGAGAAGCTGCGCGTGTTCGGCGACGACTACGACACCCCCGACGGCACGGCGCTGCGCGACTACATCCACGTCGAGGACCTCGCCGCCGGGCACCTCGCAGCCCTCAACCGGCTGGCCACGACCGACGATCCCGTCTCGACCTGGAACCTCGGCACCGGGCGGGGCACCAGCGTGCTGGAGGTGCTGCACGCGTTCGAGCGCGCCTGCGGCCACGAGCTCCCCTACGAGGTGGTCGGGCGGCGTCCCGGCGACATCGCCGCCTCGTATGCCGACCCGTCCCGCGCCGAGGCCGAGCTGGGCTGGCGTGCGACGAGGACCATCGACGACATGTGCGCCGACCAGTGGCGCTGGCAGAGCGCGAACCCGCAGGGCTACCTCGACTGAAGCGCGGCGCTGCCCGCGCAGGAACGAGCAGGGCGGGAGCAG
>NZ_DATBMI010000150.1:0-13237 GCF_036554925.1 Pedococcus sp. | reverse complement strand
CAGCACCAGCTTGTCGACGCCGGGCAGGTTGTAGGAGACGGCCACGGGGCCGGTCACCATGGGCAGGTTCCAGGCGGGGGAGCCGCAGTACTTCTCGGCCTCGGCGGTCTCGACCTTGCCGTCCTTCTCCTCCTTCTTCAGGGCGGAGTCGGAGCCGGCGAAGTCGACCTGGCCGGCGAGGAACTGCTTGATGCCCGCGCCCGAGCCGGTGGGGTTGTAGTTGACGGTCGCGCCCTGGCAGGCCTCCTGGAAGGAGGCGATGGCCTCCTCGATGGCGTTCTTCTGCGCGGACGACCCCTCGGCGTTCAGGGTGCCCTCGGCGCACTCGGCGGCCGAGCTCCCGGAACCGGATGCGGTGGACCCCCCCGAGCCGGCGGTGGTGTTCTCGTCAGAGCCGCAGGCCGAAAGCGCAAGGGAGCCGGCCAGGGTGATGGTGGCCAGCTGGCCGAAACGCTGAATCTTCACGGTGTGAACCTCTCCACAGGACAAGAGTCAGTGGCGGGCAGGCTGCCCGACGCTGTTGAAGGTAAGAGGGGTGAGTGACGCGATGGGCGGTCCAGGGTGAACGGACGGTGAACAGCGCCCAGACATTGCCTCGACGGCGGGCAGCCGTGAGCCGAGCCACACGTGAACGACGGGTCAGGGACCGGTCAAGACCCGCCCAAACCCGGCGCTCACGGCAGGTGCCGCTCCACCGCCACGACCCGGGCCGCAGCACCGGAGTCGACGACGTGGGCGACCAGCACCTCGCCCTTGCCCATGCCCGTCTCGGCGGCCTCGTCGAGCAGCTTGGCGGCGTCGGCGCTGTCGTCGCTGGTGGGGTCGACCAGGGTCGCGAGCTCGTCGAGCAGGGCGGGCAGGACCGGCCCGTGGCTGCACAGGGCGGCGGGGCGGCCGCGCTCGACCAGGCCGACCAGGTGCCGGATCGCCCAGGCCGGGTTGTCGGCGTAGCCCTCCTCGGACAGCCCGTCCTTGAGCCGCAGCGCCTTGCCGAGCGACGCGGCATACGGCCGCAGGGTGTCCGCGCAGCGCACCGACGGTGAGCTGACCAGCCGCCGCACCCCGTATGCCGCGAGCAGCGGCACGATCGCTCGTGACCGCTCCGCGCCCCTTTCGTCGAGCGGGCGGAGCCGGTCGTCCGGGTCCTTCCACTGGGAGCGTGGCAGGGCGCGAGCGTGACGGACCAGGGCCAGCGGCCAGGTCGTCAGCGCGCCGGCGTTGTCGGCGCGCACCAGCGCGCGGAGCTGGTCGCGGTCGCGGGAGTAGTCGAGCTGGTCGGAGGCGGTGACCACGTCGAGCCAGCGGACCTCGTCGATCTCGTTCGCGAGCGGGCCGCCTCCGCCGGTGACCTCCGCGGCCCAGTACCGGACCTCCTTGGTGGAGGGCTCGCCGTCGCGGTCCAGCACGGTGTACGACGCGCCGGGCAGTGGCCGGCCCAGGCGGACCTCGAGCGCGGTCTCCTCGTGGGTCTCCCGCGCCGCAGCCGCCGGCCACTCCTCACCGGGGTCGAGCTTGCCCTTCGCCCACGCCCAGTCGTCGTACTTCGGCCGGTGCACGAGGGCGACCTCGAGACTGCCCTGGCGCCGGCGCCAGGGCAGGGTGCCCGCTGCGGGGATCACCGCCACGCACGTCGCCCAGCGGTCCGGGGAAGGCTCATCGGCGCCGGGCCTTGCGGCGGCGCTTGGCGTGCATCTCGATCAGGGTGGACTGCAGGTCGGCGAGCGGGTTCCCCTCGGCGTCCGTGGTGCGGCGGGTCCACCGGCCGTCGCCGGACAGCTCCCAGTGGGAGAAGTCCTGGCTCATGCCCTGGTCGAGCAGGGAGGCGAGGTCCTCGATGTGCTGCGGGTCGGTGATGCGCACCAGGGCCTCGACGCGCCGGTCGAGGTTGCGGTGCATCATGTCCGCGCTGCCGATGTAGACCTCGGGCTCGCCGCCGCCCCCGAAGAGGAAGACGCGGGAGTGCTCGAGGAACCGGCCGAGGACGGAGTGCACCCGGATGTTCTCCGACAGCCCCTCGACGCCGGGTCGCACAGCGCAGATCCCACGGACCCAGATGTCGACGCGGACCCCCGCCTGGGAGGCGCGGTAGAGCGCGTCGATGACCTCCTCGTCGACGATCGAGTTGACCTTGATCTGCACCAGCCCGCCGCTGCCCGCCTCGGCGTGCGCGATCTCGCCCTCGATCCGCTCGACCAGCCCGGAGCGGATCGAGCGGGGTGCGACCAGCAGGCGCTTGAACTTGCTGCGCGGCGCGAACCCGGAGAGCTGGTTGAACAGGCGGGTGAGGTCCTCGCCCACTTGTGGGTCGCAGGTCAGGAGGCCGAAGTCCTCGTAGAGCCGCGCCGTCTTGGGGTTGTAGTTGCCGGTACCGACATGGCAGTAGCGGACCAGGCCGTCAGGCTCCTGGCGGACCACGAGGGAGAGCTTGCAGTGGGTCTTCAGGCCGACGATCCCGTAGACGACGTGGACGCCGGAGTGCTCGAGCTTGCGGGCCCAGGAGATGTTGTTCTGCTCGTCGAAGCGGGCCTTGATCTCGACGACGGCGAGCACCTGCTTGCCGGCCTCCGCTGCGTCGATGAGGGCGTCGACGATGGGGGAGTCCCCGCTGGTGCGGTAGAGCGTCTGCTTGATCGCCAGCACCTTCGGGTCGGTCGCGGCCTGCTCGATGAACGCCTGGACCGAGGTCGAGAAGGAGTCGTACGGGTGCTGCAGCAGCACGTCGCGGTCGCGGACGATGGGCAGGATGTGGCTGGCCTTGGCCGTCTCCGCGGGCGCGAGGTCGGGGTGGGTGCGCGGCCGGAACGGCTCGTACTTCAGGTCGGACCGCTCGAGGTCGGCCACCAGGTTGAGGCCGCGCAGGTCCAGCGGCTTGGGCAGCCGGTACACGTCGTTCTGGTGGACGCCGAGCTCGCGGACCAGCATGTCGAGGACGTGGCCGTCCATGTCGTCGACGACCTCGAGGCGCACCGGCGGGCCGAACCGGCGCCGGGTGAGCTCCTTCTCGAGGGCGGTGAGGAGGTTCTCGGCGTCGTCCTCCTCGACCTCGAGGTCCTCGTTGCGGGTGACGCGGAACGTGAAGTGCTCGCGCACCTCCATGCCCGGGAAGAGCAGGTCGAGGTGGGCGGCGATGACCTCCTCGAGCGGCACGAAGCGCGTGTGCACGTGGTCGGCGAGGGCCGACTCGCCGCCCGGGGGGTCGATGTGCAGCAGGCGGGGCAGCAGCGGGGGGACCTTGACGCGAGCGAAGTGCTCCTTGCCGGTCTTGGGGTTGGTCAGCGTGACGGCGAGGTTGAGCGACAGGCCGGAGATGTAGGGGAACGGGTGGGCCGGGTCGACGGCCAGCGGGGTGAGCACGGGGAACACCTGGTCGGTGAACATCCAGGTCAGCGTCTCGCGCTCGCTGTCGGTGAGCTCGTCCCAGCGCACGATCGAGATGCCCTCCTCCTCGAGGGCGGGGCGCACGCGGTCGCGGTAGACCGCAGACTGCATCGCCTGCAGCTCGTGGGCGACGAGGGAGATCTGCTCGAGCACCTCACGGGGCTCGAGTCCGGAGGCGGAGCGCACGGCGAGGCCGGTGGCGATGCGCCGCTTCAGGCCCGCCACCCGCACCATGAAGAACTCGTCGAGGTTCGAGGTGAAGATCGCGAGGAACCGGGCCCGCTCGAGCAGCGGCACGGACTCGTCGGCCGCGAGCTGGAGCACCCGCTCGTTGAACTGCAGCCACGAGATCTCGCGGTCGAGGAAACGGTCCGCCGGCAGGCCGCTCTCGTCTGCGGCGGCAGCGGCCTGCACGACGCGCATGAACCGGCCGTTGGCCGCCCGGGGCTGGAACCTCGTGTTGTCGAGCGGGCTGGCGCTCGCGATGGAGACCTCGCCGGCCTCCGTGTCGGTCTCGACGGCCTCCTGAGCCTGCTTCGTCGGAGCGGTCATACGCTCATCCTGACACCGCTGGGTGAACCGCGCCGGAATACATCACATCGACCATGATGCTGCGGAAGCCCAGCCCCGTGTAGGTCCTCAGGGCCGCGGTGTTGTCGCCGTCCACGTACAGCACGACCTCGGGCAGGCCGAGGGCCGCCAGGTGCGCGAGCCCGAGGGCCGTGAGCGGGCGGCCCAGGCCGCGGCCCTGGTGTGCCGGGTGCACCCCGACCACGTACACCTCACCGTGGGGGTGCGCTGTGCCGGTGGGGTCACGGTGGACCTTCGTCCAGTGGAAGGCCGCCACCCGGCCGGGGGCGTCCTCGGCCTCGACGACGATGAAGCCCTCCGGGTCGAACCACGGCTGGGCCATCCTCCCGTGCAGGTCGGCGAGGGTCATCTGGCCCTGCTCGGGGTGGTCGGCGAACGCCGCCGCGTTGGTCTCGAGCCAGGCGGCGTCGTCCTCGCCCGGGCGGAAGGAGCGGGCGGTGAACCCACTGGGCAGCGTGGTGCTCGCGGCCTCGAGGTCCTGGGGCCCGAGGGGCCGGGCCATCTTGTGCAGCTCGCGCACCCTGACCATGCCCTCCCGCTGCGCGAACGCGCGAGCCGCGGGCAGGTCCCCGTGGGCCCACACCCGGGCCCCGGGGTGGCGCTGGTCGACGGCCCTCCACAGCGCGTCGCCGAGCCCGGCCGCACGGTGTGCGGGGTCGACGACGATCTCCACCGAGGCGCCGTCGCCGGCCCGGTCGGCCTGGGCGTACCCGTGCAGGCCGCCCGCGGCATACCCGAGGTAGTGGCGCACGCCGCTCTCGGCGCGGGCCAGCGCCAGCAGTCCGCTCTCGGACACCGGCGCCACGCCGTCGGCGGCCGTGGCCGCGTCGGCGATCGCGCGCACCCCGGCCGCCTGGTCGGGCGTGAGCTCGGTCAGGGCACGCACGTCGAGGTCGGACACGTCGGCCATTCCACCATGCAGCGACCAGCCGGCGCCGCGCGCGCTCAGGCCTCGGCGAGCTGGTCGCTGGGCTCGTCGACGGCCTCGGGGACGAAGCGGTAGCCGACGTTGCGGACCGTGCCGATGAGCACCTCGTGGTCGGGTCCGAGCTTGGCGCGGAGCCGGCGCACGTGGACGTCGACGGTGCGGGTGCCGCCGTAGTAGTCGTAGCCCCAGACCTCCTGCAGCAGCTGGGCGCGCGTGAAGACCCGCCCCGGGTGCTGCGCGAGGTACTTCAGCAGCTCGAACTCCTTGTAGGTGAGGTCGAGCAGCCGCCCGCGCACACGCGCGGAGTACGTCGCCTCGTCGATGGACACGTCCCCGCTCGTGATCTGGACCTCGCCCGGCTCCTCCGCGGCCTGGGTGCGGCCCACCGCGAGCCGGATCCGGGCCTCGACCTCGGCGGGCCCGGCGCTCTCGAGCAGCACGTCGTCGATGCCCCACTCGGCCGTCAGGCCCGCCAGGCCGCCCTCCGTGAGCACGGCCATGAGCGGCACGGACATGCCGGTCGCCCGCAGCACCCGGCAGAGGGACCTGGCGACCGCGAGCTCCCGGCGGGCGTCGACGAGGACGATGTCGGCGTGCGGGGCGTCGACCAGGGCCGTCGGCTCGGCGGGGATGATGCGCACCTGGTGGCTGAGCAGGCCCAGCGCCGGCAGCACCTCGGCGCTCGGCGCCAGGGCGTTGGTCAGCAGCAGCAGGTGGGCCATACACACGCAGGATAGGCGGTGGCGGCCCCCGTCACCGGGCCCACACGCATCATGAGACCGTGGGCAGGTGGAGCACGCGCACGACGACGGCCGCCCGGCAGGGACCCGTATGCCGCAGCCGCGGGCGGGCGCGCCCGTCACCCTCCGCTACTGGGCCGGTGCCCGGTCGGCGACCGGCGTGGACAGTGACGCCCTGCACGGGTGTGCCACCGTCGCGGACGCGCTCGCCGAAGCCACCCGCCTGCACCCCGGGCTGGCCCCCGTCGCTGCGGTGAGCTCGCTCCTGCTCGACGGCCGCCCCGCCGGCGGCGACACCGCGCTGCCGCCGGGCTCCGTGTTGGAGGTGCTGCCGCCCTTCGCCGGGGGGTGATGGGAGGATGCCGGTCGTGCCCGACGTGCCAGAGACCCGCCACGCCGCCGAGCAGCATCCCCTCACCCGCGCCGAGCGCCGGGCGCAGAGGGCTGCCGTGCCGCGGCCACCCGCGACGTCCCTGCGTCCGCTCGCAATCCTCGCGACGATGTCCTTCGCGGGGCTGGTCGCACTCACGGGGTTCACCTACCCCGTGCTCGTCGCGCTCGCCGTCGCGCTGACCGGCGGGGTCATGGCCTGGGGCTGGCCGACCCTGCTGGCGCTGCCGAGTCCCCGCGGGACCACCACGGTCGTCGCGATCGGCGCGCTCACCACCGTTGCCGCTGCCACGCTCATGCGCACCGAGCCCTTCCTGGAGTGGATCCCGGCGGCCCTGGCCATCTCGCTGCTGGCGGCCTTCCTCCACCAGCTCCTGCGCCGCGACGGCCGCCCCCGGCTCACCGAGTCCGTGGCTGCCACGGCGGCCGGGCTGGCGATCGTGGCGATCGGGGCCACCTACATCCCGCTTCCGCGCACCCTCGGTGGATCGCAGACGATGGCGGCCGCCATGGCGGCGATCGCGCTGTCGGCGCTGGCCGACGCAGCCCTGGGCCACCGCCGGCTGCGGCCGTGGGCGCTGCCCATCGCCATGGTGCTGGGCGGCGTGGGAGCCATGCTCGTGGCCCTCCTGGACGGACGCCCGATGCCGGCTCCGGCCGCCCTGATCGGGCTGCTCGCGGCGGGCATCGCCCACGCGGCCCGGCGCGTGGTGGCGGTGCTGCCCACGATGGCCTCCGCCCGCTCGCAGCTCGCCTCGGGCGCGGCCTCGGTGCTGGTCTGCGGCGTGGTGGTCTACGCGCTCGGCCGCATCCTCATCGCCTGACGACGCCGCGCGAGCGCAGGCACGCCCGCCTGCGCTCAGTAGACGAGGGCCTGCGTGCCGGGGGCCATGACCTCCTCCACGAAGGCAGCGGCCCCGCGGATCGTCGCCCCGTCGACGAGGTCGGTGTCGCTGAGCTCGCGCCGGGCGGCGCACTGGCCGCAGACGGTGAGGCTCCCGGAAGCCAGCACGGCGTCGCGCAGGTCCGCCAGGGGCGCCGCGTGCGGCAGCACGAGGTCCTCGGCGCGCCCGGGCACCGCCACCCACGAGGCGTCACCGGTGAGCCACAGGCTGACCTCGACCCCGCTCGCGGCTGCGGTGGCGGCCACGGTGAGCCCCTGGTTGAGGCGTTCGAGGGCCTCGGCGCCGCAGGTGATCTTGACGACGAGGCGGGTGCGGGGTGCCGGCATGGCACTCAGGCTACGATCACCACCGTGGAAGCGTTCTACATCTCGCTGCTCGTGCTCACCGCCATCGTCGTCACCTGGTTCGCCGGCTACGTGGTCTACCGCCTGGTGCGCTCGCCCCGCTGACCATGGCCACCTTCGCACTCGACCCCGACCTGCCCCCTGCCCTCGCGCCGCTCGCCTGGCTCATCGGTGAGTGGGAGGGTGCCGGCGTCGTCGGGTACCCCACGATCGAGTCGGCGCACTTCGGGCAGGAGATCAGCGTCACCCACGACGGCCGGCCGTTCCTGGAGTGGCAGAGCCGCACCTGGCTGCTCGACGAGCAGGGCAGCAAGGTGCGACCGCTGGCCCGGGAGCTCGGCTTCTGGAGGCCGCTGGAGAACAACGAGGTCGAGTTCCTGCTGACCCACCCGACCGGGATCGTCGAGATGTACCACGGCACGACGTCCCCGGCGAAGATCGAGATCCGCACCGACGGCGTGATCCGCAGCCCGCACGCCAAGGACTACAAGGCCGCGGCGCGCATGTACGGCCTCGTGAACTCGGACATGATGTGGGTCATGGACATGGCAGCCGTCGACCAGCCGCTGCAGAGCCACGTCTCCGCCCAGCTGAAGCGTGTCGGCTGAGCCCACCGCATGACGTCACCAGCGCGCATCCTGACGGTGTGCACCGGCAACATCTGCCGGTCGCCGTTCATCGAGCGGGTGCTCCAGGCCGAGCTCGACCGGGCGTGGGGTCCGGGGGCGGTGCTCGTGAGCAGCGCCGGCACCGGCGCCCTCGTCGACGAGCCGATGAACGCGCCGGCCCTGCGCGTCCTCGAGGTGGCGGGATACTCCGCCACCGGGTTCCGCGCCCGGGCCCTGACACCGGCGCTGGTCGCCGAGTCCGACCTCGTGCTGACCGCCACTCGCCAGCACCGGGGCAAGGTGGCGCAGCTGCACCCGCGCGCCCTGCGCTACACCTTCGCCCTGCTCGACTTCGCCGACCTGGTCTCCGACCTGCCACGGGACGGCTACGCTGCCGCAGACCCCGCTGACCACATCCGCGGCCTGGTGCAGGCGGCGGCCAACCGCCGGGGGATGCGACCGCCGCTGCCCGAGGAGGAGGCCGACGTGGCTGACCCGTACCGCCGAGAGGACTCGGCGTTCGACGCGATGTCCGCCCAGGTCCTCGGTGCCCTCCCCCTGCTGTCGGCCGCGATGGGGCCGGCATGAGTCGTGTCGGCGGCCGGCTGGGACTCGCGGCCCTGACCGCCTTCCTCGCCGCCGACGTGGCGCTCGTGGGCCTGGCCCTGCGCAGCACCGCCGGCGCGTCCGACGCAGGCGGGAAGGCCGCCGCCGCGGCCGCATCGGCGGCCCCCACCGGGGCGGCCACACCCTCGAGCACCAGCGCCCCCAGCGCCACGGAGTCACCGGCCGCCGAGGGCGCGGGATCCGGGCTCGACGTCGTGCCGCTGACGGTGGGCATCGTCGCCGTGGACGCCGAGCACGCCTGGCGCTTCGAGACGGGCTCGTGCTCCAAGGGTGGCTCGACCCTGGCGATCACCGACGACGGCGGGTCGACCTGGCAGCCCCGCGCCGCCCCCTTCGACGCGACGATGCGGATCCGGGTGCGCGACAACGGTGGCGCCTTCGCCATCGGCAGTGACGAGGAGTGCTCGGCGCGCTTCCGCCAGACCGAGCAGGGTGTCCCGGCCTGGGGCGCCGAGTCGCGCGTCCCCGATGCGTGGTACCGCGACCCGAAGAACACTGCCGCGGTCGGCACCGCCGAGGGCAGCAGGGCCGAGCCCTGCGGCGAGGCCACCGTGGTGGACCTCAGCATCACGGACACGTCGGCGACGGCGCTGTGCTCCGACGGCCGTGTGCTCTCCAGCGACACGGGTGCCACGTGGACTCCCGGCGAGACGGCACCCGGCTCGGTCGCCGTCGCGGCCACCGACCAGCAGACGCTGCTGGTGCGTCCGATGGACGGGTGCGCCGGGCTGGCGGTGGTGGACGCTCGGGCAGGCGACACCGCCCTGGGGTGTGCGGAGGTCGATCTCGCGGGTGTGGAGCCGGGCCGGGTCGCGCTGTCGGTCCGCGGCGACCACGCGTGGTTGCTCGCCGGTGACACGGTGCTGCGGTCCTCCGGCGACCTGAGCGAGTGGGCCGCCGTCGGTTGAGCCGGTCGGTCGGGCGGCGCCGCAGCGGTCCTCGGGCCGTGCGTAGAGTGGTGGCGTGGCCCCCGACATCGCCGAGCAGCTGCGGGCGCAGGGACGGCGCATGACGCCGCAGCGCCAGCGCGTGCTCGACGCCGTCTCCGCCCTCGCCCATGCCACCCCCGACGAGGTCGTGACCGCCGTGGCCGCCGACGGCGGTGTCCCGCTGTCGCCCTCGACGGTGTACCGGGCGCTGGAGGCGCTGGAGTCGCTCGGCGCCGTGGGGCACACGCACCTCGACCACCGCGCGCCGACGTACCACCTCGCCGACCACGCCGACCACGTGCACCTCGTCTGCCGGGGCTGCGGCAGGGTCGACCAGTGCGACCGCGACGCCGCCGCGGACTTCGAGGGGAATGTCCTGCGGGCGACGGGCTTTGTTGCAGATGTGACCCACATGGCAGTTCACGGATGGTGCAGCGCATGCGCGAGCCAGCGGTAGTCGCCTCGCCCCTGCTCGCGCGGCACGGGGCAGTCGAGGACGAAGGGCCCGACGCGGGCGTGGCCGCCCACTACGGCGACCCCCTGCGGGAGCAGCGCCTGCTCGAGGAGGGGCTCGCTGTGGTCGACCTCTCGCACCGCGGCGTCGTGACCGTGGCGGGGCCCGACCGGCTCACCTGGCTGCACTCGATGACCACCCAGCAGCTCGCCGGCCTCGGGCCGCGTGAGTCGCGCGAGACGCTCGTGCTCAGCCCGAAGGGGCACGTCGAGCACGCCCTGCACCTCGTCGACGACGGTGAGACCGCCTGGATCACGACGGAGCCGGGCGGCGCGCCCGCACTCGTCGCGTGGCTCGACTCCATGCGCTTCATGCTGCGGGTCGAGGTGGCCGACGTGACCGCCGACTGGGCCGTGCTCGGCGAGACCTCGGCGTCCGAGTCCCTCCCGGGTGAGCCCCTGGCCTGGCGGGACCCCTGGCCGGGGCTCGTCGGCGACACCGCGGCCTACGGCCCGGTCGAGGGTCACCCCGCGACGGGGCGGGCCTGGCGCGAGGTGCTCCTGCCACGCGACGGGCTCGCCGACGCGGTCGGCGACCGCGGCCTCGCCGGCACCTGGGCCAGCGAGGCGCTGCGGGTCGCGGCCTGGAGGCCGCGGCTGGGCCTCGAGACCGACCACCGCACCATCGCCCACGAGGTCGACTGGCTGCGCACCGCGGTCCACCTCCACAAGGGCTGCTACCGGGGCCAGGAGACCATCGCGCGGGTCCACAACCTCGGCCGGCCGCCGCGCCGGCTGGTGTTCCTGCACCTCGACGGCTCCGGCCACACGCTGCCCGAGCGCGGGGCACCGGTGTATGCCGCGGGCGAGCGGGCCGTGGGCCACCTCACCTCGGTGGCCCGCCACCACGAGATGGGCCCCATCGCCCTGGCGCTCGTCAAGCGCAGCACGGACCCGGGGGCCACCCTCGTCGCCGGGGGCGTCAGCGCGGCCCAGGAGGTCATCGTCAGCCCGTGACAGCGGAGGGCCCCCGCACCTGACGGTGCGGAGGCCCTCGGCGTCCGTCGGTCGCTGTCGACCAGGCGTTGGTCGGCGTCGCTCGCTCAGACGCCGGCGGTCTCACTCTTGCGGCTGCGGGCGCGGTCCTTGCGGCTGCGGTCGTTCGAGAGCGGCGCGTAGCCCTCGCGGTAGTAGTAGGACTCGGCGTCGGCGCCCTTCATCGGGATCCGGTTGATGACGAGCCCGAGCACGTTGCCGTTCACGGCCTGCAGCGAGGCGAGCGCGCGGCCCAGCTGTTCCTTGTGGACGATCTCGCAGCCGACCACGACGACGGTGCCGCCGGTGATGGTGCTGAGCACGGCCGCGTCGGTGACCGGCAGGAGCGGCGGGGCGTCGATGATGACGTAGTCGAACATGTTCTCGAGCTCGCGCACGGTGCGGCTCATGGCCTCGGACCCGAGCAGCTCGCTGGGGTTCGGCGGGATCTGCCCGGCGCCGAGCACCTGGATGTTGGCGCTGCCGAACGGCTGCAGCACGTCGGCGAGGTCGGCCTGCCCGATGAGCACGTTGGTGAGGCCGACGGAACCCTCCATGCCCATGTACTGGAGCATGCGGGGCCGGCGCAGGTCGCCCTCGACGATGCAGACCCGCGAGCCGGCCGCGGCCATGGAGATCGCGAGGTTCGCGGTGGTCGTCGTCTTGCCCTCGCCCGGGAGCGAGGAGGTGAACGTCATCGACCGCGGGTGGGTCGCCGCGTCGATGAACTGGAGGTTCGTGCGCAGCGCCCGGAACGCCTCGGCGCGCGGGCCGTGCGGGTCGGACTGGACGATGAGCGGCCGCTTGGTGCTGTCGGAGTCGTAGAGGATGCCGCCGATGACGGTCTCCTCGCTGACGTCCTTGACGTCGCGCTCGCTGCGGATGGAGGTGTCGAGCAGGTCGCGCAGCAGCGCCGCGCCGAGCCCGAGCATGAGGCCGAGCACGACGCCGAGGGCGATGTTGCGGGCCGGCTTGGGGCTGACCGGGCCCTCGGGGACCGACGGCGGGCGGACCACCGACACCTTGACCGGGCTCTCGGACTTCTCGGACACCCGCTCGAGCTCGCTCACGCTCTGGGCGAACTGGCGCCCGACGGCATCGGCGATCTTCTGCGCCTGCTGCGGGTCGCGGTCGTTGACCATCACGTCGATGAGCACGGTGTCGAGCGGGACGCTGGCCGAGATCTTGGTGCCGAGCCGGTCGGCCGAGGTGTCGAGGTCGAGCTGCTCGATCACGGGGTCGAGCACCGTGGGCGTGGTGATGATGTCGGAGTAGGACTTCACCCGCTGCTGGGTGAAGTTGCTGCCCTGCAGGAGCTGGGTCGAGTCGGCGCTGCCCGAGGTCGAGACGAACAGCTGGGTGCGGGCCTGGTAGACCTTGGGGCTCCACAGCGTCACCAGGGCGGCTACCGCCACGAGTGCCAGCGTCACGGCGACGATGGTGCGCCAGCGCTTGCGGACGACTCGCAGGTAGTCGTGAAGATCCACAGTCCCACTTTCTGTGTGTGTGCTCGCCCGTGCGGGCGTTGTCGTGCGTGTGCGGCGGGAGCGAAGGCCCCCGGCCGGCCACCCCTAGCACAAACTCCGCACAGTCTCCCACAGAGCGGGACAAAGTCGCGCCTTCGCGGGTGCCATGATGAGCGCATGCCGACGGCTTCCCCCCACAGCGCAACGCTGATCACCGTGGCGCCGACGGGTGCCGAGCTCGCGAAGGAGGAGTACCCGCAGCTCCCCACGACCCTCGAG
The DNA here is from genome assembly GCF_036554925.1 of Pedococcus sp. Classification (NCBI taxonomy): domain Bacteria; kingdom Bacillati; phylum Actinomycetota; class Actinomycetes; order Micrococcales; family Intrasporangiaceae; genus Pedococcus; species Pedococcus sp. Next base: position 564 of record NZ_DATBMI010000150.1, on the reverse strand, counting down.
GAGCTCGTGGAGACGGCCCTGGCCTGCGAGGCGGCGGGCGCGGCGATGATCCACCTTCACATCCGCGACCACCAGCACCGCCCGACCCTGGACCACGGCCACCTCAGGGCCGCCGTCGAGGCCCTGCGCGAGCAGACGTCCCTGGTCATCCAGCTCTCGACCGGCGGCAGCGTCCACGACCCGCTCGAGCAGCGGCTGACCGTGCTGGACGCCGAGCCGGACTCCTGCAGCCTCACCTGCGGCACGACCAACTTCGGCGACGACGTGTTCCTGAACCCGTGGGGGTTCATGTCCGACCTCTACGTCCAGGCCCAGGAGCGCGAGGTCGTCCCCGAGTTCGAGCTGTTCGACCTCGGCCACGTGCACGCCCTGCGCCGGCTCATCGACACCCACGGGCTGCCCTTCGGGGGGAAGGTCCACGTCGACTTCGTGACCAACGTCCCGGGCGGTATGCCGGGGACGCCGGCGGCGCTGCTCGCGGGCGTCCAGATGCTGCCGCCGGAGGTGACGAGCTGGTCCGCCACCGGCATCGGCCGCGCCCACCTGCCGATCATGGCCGCAGCA
>NZ_DATBMI010000135.1:0-14265 GCF_036554925.1 Pedococcus sp. | reverse complement strand
GCGTCGACCCGCGGCTGGACCAGGTCGCGGCGACCCTGGGGGCCTCGCCGTGGCGCTGCTTCACCCGGGTTGCCCTCCCGCTGGCCGCGCCCGGCATGGCGGCGGGGGCCGCCCTCGCCTGGGCCAGGGCCCTCGGCGAGTTCGGGGCGACCATCACCTTCGCCGGCAACTTCGCCGGCCGGACGCAGACCGCACCGCTCGCGGTCTACGTCGCCCTCGAGCGCGATCCTGATGCCGCGATCGCGCTCAGCCTGGCCATGCTCGTGGTCTCCGTGGTCATCCTCGGGGTGCTGCGGGGGCGGTGGGTGCGGTGAGCCTCGACGCGCACGTCATGGTCCACCGCGACGGCTTCGCCCTCGACCTCGCGCTGGTCGCCGCGTCCGGCGAGGTCGTCGCCGTCCTCGGCCCGAACGGCGCGGGCAAGACCACCGCGCTGCACGCCATCGCCGGGCTCGTCCCGCTCGAGGGTGGGCACGTCCGGGTCTCCGGAGCAGCCTGGGACGCCGACGGCCGCCACCTGCCGGCGCCCTCGCGGCACACGGGAATGGTCGCGGCCGACCACCTGCTCTTCCCGCACCTCAGCGCCCTGGAGAACGCCGCCTTCGGGCCCCGCAGCCGGGGCGCGACGCGGCAGGCCGCCCGGGAGCGTGGGCGCGCCGAGCTGTCCGCGCTCGGCATCGGCGACCTCGCCCAGCGGCGCCCGCGGGAGCTGTCCCACGGCCAGGCGCAGCGGGTGGCCCTCGCTCGCGCGCTGGCCACCGACCCGGAGGTGCTGCTGCTCGACGAGCCCCTGTCCGCGCTGGACCCGGCGAGCCGCCCCGAGACCCGCGCCACGCTCGGGCACCGGCTGCGCGACTTCGGTGGGGTGACCGTCCTCGTCACCCACGATCCCCTCGACGCACTGACCCTGGCCGACCGGCTCGTGTTCGTCGACGAGGGCGCTGTGGTCCAGGAGGGCACTCCCGCCGAGGTCGTCGCCCGCCCCCGCGACCGCTACGTCGCCCACGTCGTCGGCCTCAACCTGTATGCCGGCACGGCCAGCGACGCAACCACCGTCTCCACCGCGGGGGGGCCGGTCGTGACGGCCGGGCACGACCACCGGGGGCCCTCGTGGGTCGCCTTCTCCCCGGCCGCGGTGGCTCTCTACCGGTCCCGCCCGGACGGCTCCCCGCGCAACACCTGGCCGCTCACCGTGGCGGCGCTCGAGCTGGCGGGGCAGACGGCACGGGTGAGGTGCACCGGGCCGCTCGACCTGACCGCCGAGATCACTGCGGCGTCCGTGGCGAGCCTGCGGCTGCACCCGGGCGAGCCGGTCTGGGCCAGCGTGAAGGCCTCCGAGGTGAGCGCCTACCCGGCCTAGTCGGAGCGGCCTGTCAGGACGGCTGGTTGAGCATCCACCGGTGCCCGAACGGGTCCCGCACGACGGCGATCCGGCCTGCGGGCGTGTCGCCGGGCTCGCGGTCGACCGATGCGCCGGCGTCGCGGAGACGGCCCACCAACCCGTCGACGTCATCGAGCTCGAGGTGCAGCGTGACCGGCACACCCGCCGGGTCAGGGGCGAGCACCGCCAGCTCCGGGTGGGCGTCGGAGAGGAACACCCTGGCCCCACGGATCCGCATCTCGGCGTGGCCGACCCGCCCGTCGGGCATCTCGATCGGGTCACCCACCAGCTCGGCGCCGAGGTGGGCGGCGTACCACGCCACGGCGGCCCGCGCGTCGGCGACGGCCAGGTAGGGGGTCAGTGGGCTGTCCACGGTCCGCAGGCTACGCCCGGCGCCGGCTCCACGCCCGCGTCGCGCGCCCCCTGATCTGGCGATTCAAGTAGTGGGACGTCCAACTACTACCCTTGGCCCATGCCAGCGACGAGGCTGATGCCCACCGAGGAAGGTCAGGACCTCATCGACCTGACCCGCGAGATCTGCGACAAGGAGCTGCGGCCCCGCGTCGACGAGGCCGAGAGAGCGGCCGCCTCCTCACCCCAGCTCCCCCGCGACGTCTTCCGCACCCTGGGCAGGGCGGGACTGCTCTCCCTCCCCTACCCCGAGGAGCTCGGCGGTGGCGGCCAGCCGTACGAGGTCTACCTGCAGGTCGTCGAGGAGATCGCCTCGGCGTGGATGAGCGTGGCCGTCGGCGTCTCCGTCCACAGCCTGACCTGCTACCCGGTCGCGCAGTTCGGCACCGACGAGCAGAGGGCGCGGCTGCTGCCCGACATGCTCTCGGGGGAGACCCTCGGGGCCTACTGCCTCTCCGAGCGCTCGGCGGGCTCGGACGTCGCGGCGATGACCACCCGGGCGACCCCGGACGACGCGGCCGACCCCACGGCATACCGCCTCAAGGGCACCAAGGCATGGATCTCCCACGCCGGTCACGCGGACTTCTACACCTCCTTCGTGCGCACCTCCGACGAGGGCGGCCGCGGGCTCTCCTGCTTCGTCGTGCCCGGCGACGCGGAGGGCCTGGCGTTCGGGACCCCCGAGAAGAAGATGGGCCTGCACTGCGACACCGTGAGCGAGGTGCACTTCGAGGGCGTACCGGTGGACGCCGACCGCCTCGTCGGCAAGCCCGGGCAGGGCATGGCCATCGCGCTGTCCGCCCTGGACTCCGGCAGGCTCGGGATCGCCGCTGCCGCAACGGGTCTGGCGCAGGCCGCCCTTGACGCCGCCGCCCGCTACGCGACCGAGCGCGAGCAGTTCGGGCGCCCCATCGCCGACAACCAGGGCCTGGCCTTCCTCCTGGCCGACATGGAGGCCGCCGTGACCTCCTCGCGCGCCACGTACCTCCACGCGGCGCGGCTGCGTGACGCCGAGCTGCCGTTCTCGAAGGAAGCCGCCGTCGCCAAGCTCGTCTGCACCGACGCCGCCATGAAGGTGACGACGGACGCCGTGCAGGTCCTCGGAGGAGCCGGCTACACCCAGGACTTCCCCCTCGAGCGCTACATGCGCGAGGCCAAGGTCACCCAGATCTTCGAGGGAACCAACCAGATCCAGCGGCTCGTCATCAGCCGCCAGCTGCTGCGCGGCTGAGCCACGCCACGCAGGCTCCAGCACACCACCCGAAGGGAAACCCGTTGCACATCAACGAGAACACCGTCGCGCTCGTCACCGGCGGAGCGTCCGGCCTCGGTGAGGCCACCACCCGCCGGCTGCACGCCGCAGGCGCAGCCGTCGTCGTCCTCGACCTGCCCTCCTCCCCCGGCAAGGCCCTGGTGGAGGAGCTCGGCGACCGCGTCCGGTTCGCGCCGACCGACGTCCGTGACGAGGAGCAGGTGCAGGCAGCCATCGACGCTGCTCGCGAGCTGGGCACGCTGCGGATCGCCGTGAACTGCGCCGGTGTCGGCACGCCGGGCCGCGTCGTCGGCAAGCGCGGGCCGCTTCCGCTCGAGGACTTCGCCAACGTCGTCAGCATCAACCTGATCGGCACCTTCAACGTCCTGCGCCTCGCCGCCGCCGCGATGCTGGAGAACGAGCCGGTCGACGGCGACCGTGGCGTGATCGTCATGACCGCGTCGATCGCCGCCTACGACGGCCAGATCGGGCAGGCCGCGTATGCCGCGAGCAAGGGCGGCGTCGTCGGGCTCACCCTGAGTGCCGCGCGGGACCTCGCCGACAAGGCCATCCGTGTCATGACGGTCGCGCCGGGGACCTTCGAGACGCCGATGCTCTCCGGCCTGCCGGGCGACGTGAAGTCGGTGCTCGAGGCGCAGGTGCCCCACCCGTCGCGGCTCGGCTCGCCCGCGGAGTACGCGAGCCTCGTGGCGCACATCATCGACAACCCGATGCTCAACGGTGAGGTCATCCGCCTCGACGGCGCCCTGCGGATGCCGCCCCGCTGAGCAGAGCCGACCCGCCCCGAACCGGCGCCTGCGGGCCCCCTTGCGCGGGCCCAGCCCGGCGAGGGACGATCAGTAGACCTCCTTCGGGAGGCCAGTCTCCTCCGGGAGACAGAGACCCGGCCACCTCATACGTGGCCGGGTCTCACCTGTGTCCAGCGGCTGCGCGACCACTCGGTCACCGACCGCGTCAGGACGTCGGCACCCAGTAGCGCAGCTTCACCCCGCGCTGGTCCTCGAAGACGCCACCGCAGGCCTCGATGACCTTGCGCGAGGCCACGTTGTCCTCGTCGCACGTGACCAGGACCCGGTCGAGGCCGAATCCCTTGGCCGCCAGGGGCAGCAGCGCTCGGAGCATGGCCGTGGCGTGCCCCTGCCGCCGGTGCTCGGGCGGGACGTCGTAGCCCACGTGCCCGCCGACCTCGGTGAGGAACTCGTTGAGGTGCTGGCGCAGCTGGATGCGGCCGAGGTACTCGTCGCCCTCGGCCCACCACATGGTCGTCGAGGGCACGTGGCCGGCCGGGCGGGGCGTCTCGGGCAGCGCCAGGGCCCGCACCTCGGCGACGTACTCGGCGAACACCGCGGGGTCGTGCCAGTGCGGCCCCCACTCCCGAAGGTCGCGGCCGATGGTCGAGGTGTCGTCGGGCGCGCCACGCCCCTCGGCGGCGAAGGCGGCCATCGCCCGCAGGAACGAGGCGTGGAAACGGACGTCAGGCTCGACGAGCAACGGCATGACGGGAGGCTACCGGGGCTTCAGGCACCGGCCGGCCCGGCCGTCACACCGAGGCGGCGAAGGCGTCCTCGAGGATGTCGAGGCCCTCGGCGAGGATCTCGTCGCCGGCCGACAGCGGAGGCAGGAAGCGGAAGACGTTGCCGAAGGTGCCACAGGTCAGCGTGACCAGGCCCTGGCTGTGGCAGTACTTGTTGACCCGGCCGGTGAGGTCGGCGTCCGGCGTCTTCCTCTCGAGGTCGCTGACGAGCTCGACCGCCAGCATGGCGCCGCGGCCCCGGATGTCGCCGATGACACCGTACTTCTCGGCCAGGGCCTGCAGGCGCGGGACGAACAGCGCCTCGACTGCCCGGGCCCGTCCGCGGAGGTCCTCGGCCCTCATCGTCTCGATCGCGGCCAGCGCCGACGCACACGCCACCGGGTTGCCGCCGTAGGTGCCGCCCAGGCCGCCGGTGTGGATCGCGTCCATGACGTCCGCGCGCCCCGTCAGGGCCGCGAGCGGCATACCGCCGGCGATGCCCTTGGCGGTCGTGATGAGGTCGGGCACGACGTCCTCGTGCTCGGAGGCGAACCAGTCCCCGGTGCGGCAGAAGCCGGTCTGGACCTCGTCGGCGATGAAGAGGATGCCGTTGTCGCGGCACCAGTCGGCGACCTTCTTCACGAAGCCCGGCGCCGGGACGATGAACCCGCCCTCGCCCTGGATCGGCTCGAGGATGACGGCAGCGGTGTTCTCCTCGCCGATCTGCGCGTGCACGTCGGAGACGAAGGTCTCGAAGGCCTCCTCGGCACACCGCTCGGGACCCGTGGGCCAGCGGTACGGGTAGGCCATCTGCACGCGGTAGATCTCGCTGGCGAAGGGGCCGAAGCGGTGCTTGTACGGCATGCTCTTCGCGGTGAGCGCCATGGTCAGGTTGGTGCGGCCGTGGTAGGCGTGGTCGAACGCGACGACCGCCTGGCGGCCCGTGGCGTGGCGTGCCACCTTGATGGCGTTCTCCACGGCCTCGGAGCCGGAGTTGAAGAGCGCCGACCGCTTCTCGTGGTCGCCCGGGGTGAGCTCGGCGAGCGCCTCCGCCACGAGGATGTACTCCTCGTACGGGGTGACCATGAAGCAGGTGTGGGTGAAGTCCTCGATCTGCTGGCGCACGGCGTCGATGACGCGGGGGTTGCCGTTGCCCACCGTGGTCACCGCGATGCCGGAGCCGAAGTCGATGAGCTGGTTGCCGTCCGCGTCGACGAGGATGCCGCCGGCCGCCTTCTCGACGTAGACCGGCAGCCCCGTGCCCACTCCCGCGGACACCGCGGCGAGCTTGCGCGCGTGGAGGGCCTGGGACTTCGGCCCGGGGATGGGGGTGCTGAGGACTCGCTTCTGCTCGATCACCGATCGATCATAGGGCGGCGTGATCCGCCGCCGACAGGGCGGCGGGGCTGCCTGTGGGCCCCGCGGCGCCACGGGACGACCTGCCTGACCGGGATGTCCAGGATGCCCGGATCCCGGCCGGGTGACGGGGGCTGTGCGCCCGCTCAGGCCGAGCGGACGAGCCGGTCGCGCAGGACCTCGTCGAGGGTCCCCGGCCGGTTGGTGATGACGCCGTCGACGCCCCTGTCGAGGGCCGCGTTGAGGTCGGCCACCTCGTCGACGGTCCAGGCCAGGACGTCCATGCCGAGCTGGTTGACCCGCGCCACGTAGGCCGCGTCGAGACTGCGGTGGTGCGGGTTGACCTGGTCGGCCCAGAGCGAGAGCTCGGGCAGCTGGGACGGGCGGGGCGCACCCAGCAGCCCGACGGGCACCTCCGGCTGGGCCTGCCGGTAGCGCCGCACGAAGTGCCAGTCGAAGCTCTGCACGACGAGGCGGCGGGCGGCGGCCGCCGAGGCGGCGAAGGACGGGAAGCGGTCCAGCTCCCAGGCGAGGTCCGCCTCGATGCCGAGGTGGAGCGAGGGGGCCTTGACCTCCACCAGCAGCCCGGTGGCGGTGCCCCTCACGAGGCGGATGACCTCCTCCAGGGTCGGCACCTGCTCGCCGGCGAAGGCCGGCGACATCCACGACCCGGCGTCGAGGCGCTTGATCTCGGCGAGCGTGAGGTCGCTGACGCGCCATGGGCCCCGACCCGGGAAGACCTCGGCCGCGTTCGTCGTCCTGGCCAGGGTGGTGTCGTGCACGAGGACGAGGGCGCCATCCCGGGAACGGTGGACGTCGGTCTCGATGAGGTCGACACCATGCTCGACCGCCTGCCGGAAGGCGGCGAGGGTGTTCTCGGGTGCGGTCGCGCTGGCGCCTCGATGCGCCACCCTGACGACTCGGGCCATGTTCGCGGAGCTCCTCGGTCGCGTTGTCGCGTGCGGTCTGTGCACTCCGAGCGTGGGTGGCCCGCATGACGAGGCGGTGTCGCCCGGGTGAAGGACGACGGGACGGCGCACGCACATCGCGCCCACTGCGGCACACCGGGTCTAGGTTGGGGCTCATGGCGCCTCCCAAGGCCACGTCGCCCGCCGTCGAGATCGAGGTGGGCGAGCGCGATGTGCGCATCAGCAACCCCGACCGGGTGTACTTCCCGGCGCGCGGCGAGACCAAGCTCGACCTGGTCAACTACTACCTGTCGGTGGGCGACGGGATCGTCAACGCGCTGCGCGAGCGGCCGTGCATGCTGCACCGCTTTCCCGAGGGTGTGGCGGGCGAGAAGGTGCACCAGAAGCGCGTCCCGCACGGCGCGCCGCCCTGGCTCGAGACCGTGCGCGTCCACTTCCCCCGCTACAACCGCAACGCCGACGAGCTCTGCGTCACCGAGCTCGCCCACGTCATCTGGGCGGTGCAGATGTCGACGGTCGAGTTCCACCCCTGGAACAGCCGCCGGGCCGACACCGAGAAGCCGGACGAGTGGCGCATCGACCTCGACCCCGGCCCGCGGTGCCCGTGGTCACGGGTGCAGCGGGTCGCGCACGTCGTGCACGAGGTGCTCGGGGAGCTGGGCGCGACGGGCTGGCCGAAGACCAGCGGCGGGAAGGGGATGCACGTCTACGTGCGGATCGCGCCCGACCATGGCTTCAAGGACGTGCGGAGGGCGGCCCTCGCGTTCGCGCGCGAGGTCGAGCGGCGCATGCCGGACGACGTGACGACGACGTGGTGGCGGCGGGACCGGGACCCGGCCCACCTGTTCGTCGACTACAACCAGAACGCCCGCGACCACACCATCGCCAGCGCCTACTCCGTGCGCGGCAACCCGGAGGGCACCGTGTCGGCGCCGATCCGGTGGGACGAGGTCGACGACGTGTCGCCGGGCGACTTCACCATCGCGACCATGCCCGAGAGGTATGCCGCGCTCGGAGACCTCCACGCCGGCATCGACAACGCGGTGTACGCGATCGAGCCGTTGCTGGAATGGGCCGAGCGGGACGACCGTGAGGGCGACGAGGATCCTGGCGGGAGTGACGAGGGCTGACCATGGTGCGGCCGCGGGGCGTTCATCGATCGGAGAAGGAGAAGGCCACATGACAGCCACCCCGGAAGAGTTCGCCAGCGTGCGCTACATCGTCGACGACGTGCCGGCCGCGGTCGAGTTCTACACCACCCACCTCGGCTTCACCCTGCGTCACAGCGCCGGCCCCGCGTTCGCCGACGTCGTCCGTGGGCCACTGCGCGTGCTGCTGTCCGGCCCGGCCAGCTCCGGCGCCCGCGCGACCCCCGTGGACGCCAACACGGCCGGCCGCAACCGCATCCACCTGGTCGTCGCCGACCTCCGCGCCGAGATCGACCGCCTCACCGCGGCCGGCCTGACGTTCCGGACCGACATCGTGGCGGGCCCCGGCGGGCAACAGGTCCTCATCGACGACCCCGCCGGCAACCTCGTCGAGCTCTTCCAACCCGCGGCCGGGCCGGCCGGCTGAGTCCGGGCCGTTCCTCGGCGACTTCCTGCCACGGCCCGGTCACAGCTGGTCGAGCAACCACCGCGGGCTCCTGGTACCCGCACCGGCCCCTTCGACGCGCCCGCGCAGCAACCGGTCGGCGGTGACGACGATGACATCGCGCCCGTCACCGACGGCCACCTGGCTCCTCACCTCGCCGACGATCGCGTCGTCACCCGATCCGTCTGCGTGAACGGTCCGTACGTGTCCCTCCCGGCCGGCGCGGCAACCAGGTCTGGCGTCGCCCTCGAGGACCAGCACGACCTCGCCCTGGCCCACCTGCATGTCCAACAGCCGTTCGTGCAGCCGGCGGGCTGCGCCGGCCCGATCCCGCCACCAGCCGTCGGGACGGCTGCCCACGACGTTCGCCCCGTCGACGACCAGAACTACCATCCGCCAAGCGTAGGAAACCGGGTCTGCGAGCCGCGGATCGCGACCTGTGGGGAGTCGCCGTCCGCCCCCGGACCTGGTCGCCTACCGGGGTGTCAGGACGCAGAACTCGTTGCCATCGGGGTCGGCCATGTCCACCCGGCTCCCCTCGCCCTGGCCGCTGTCGACCCGGGTCGCCCCGAGGGCCCGGAGCCGGGCGACCTCCTCGTCCAGGTCGCCGTCGGCAGGTGGAGCCAGGTCGAAGTGCAGCCGGTTCCTCCCCGTCTTCGGCGCCACCGGCGGACCACCCCACGCGATCTTGGTACCGCCGCGGGGCGACTGGATCGCGGTCTCCTGGTCCTGGTCCCAGACCAACGGCCAGCCCAGCGCCTCACTCCAGAAGTACCCGACCTCCTGCGATCCGTCGCAGGCCAGCTCCCCGAGGAACCCACAGCCGGCGAGGAAGCTGTTGCCGGGCTCGATCACACAGAACTCGTTGCCCTCGGGGTCGGCGAGCACCACGTGGCCCTCCTCCGGCTTCTGGCCCACGTCGAGGTGACGACCGCCGAGCCGGAGCGCCCGGTCCACCGTCGACTGCTGGTCCTCGAGCGTGGTGCTGGTGAGGTGCAGGTGTATCTGGTTCGGGCCGACCTTCGGGGCCTGGGTGGGCCGGAAGCAGATCCGGAACCCGGTGTCCTCGCCCGGCACGAGGGCGACGTCTCCGTGGGGGTCGTCGGCCATCTCCCGGCCCAGGACCCCGGACCAGAAGCGCGCGAGCCGGCCTGGGTCGTTGGCATCGACGCAGAGCGCAACGAGGTGGGCAGTCATCCAGCGCCTCCGATCTGCCGGCTCACGGCCGCGCGCACAGGGCGCGTCGTCGCCGCCTCCAACGGGCGCAACGCTAGGTCGCTCGACCACCGTGACGCAACGCGAAATCGACCGACGGCGCCTGCCCCCACCCCCACCGGCAGCACGAGCACCGCCGTGGCGGCGTCCGCCCGGGCCGAGAGGTTCCGCCCACCGACGGGCGGTTGCGAGCGGGCCTCGCAGCGTGGACGGTGGACCAGGGCAGGGCGACTACACCACCCTGATGGGAGCGACCACGTATCGCCTGATGTCGGGCTTTGCGGCCGCGTCCGACGACGAACGCCTCACGCAGCTGACCGAGGCGTCCAAGGTCGTGTTCGCCTCGACCCTCGAGGAACCGTTGGCGTGGGCCAACACGCGCCTGGTCCGCGACGACCCCGTCGAGGCCGTACGGTCACTGAAGGCGGAGGGCACCCGTGGGCCGCGCACGATCGGCAGCCTCACCCTGTGCCGGTCCCGCTCGAGGCCGGCCTCGTCGACCGCTTCCGGGTGGTCATCTTTCCCGTCATCACCGGCATCACCGGGCGCGAGCCGATCTACGACGGGTACCCGGACGTCAGCCTCGAGATGGTCGCCAGCCGCCTCTTCGACGGCAGGCTCCAGCTGCTCGAGTACGTGCCCACAGTCCTCAGCGGTCCGCCGGGCAGCGCTCACCCCACGACCTGAACCACGGCACGAGGACGCCCGGTGGGCGGCGCACGTCCGCACGCTGCTCGTGCCACCATGCGGATCGTGACTCCCTCTGCTCCGGACCCGCTCGACGTCAGCGGCGTGCGGCTCGCCTACGACACGGTGGCGGAGGACTACGCCAACCACCTGCCGGACACCCGCGCCGAGGCGCCACTCGACCTCGCCATGGTCGATGCCTTCGCCGACGCGGTGACCGCGACCACCGCCGGGCGGGTCCTCGACGCCGGGTGCGGCGCCGGCCGGATGAGCCGGTACCTCGCCGACCGCGGGTGCCGCGTCGAGGGGGTGGACCTGTCGTCGGGCATGGTCGCCCGGGCGCGCCGCGACCACCAGGACCTGGTGTTCACGGTGGGCTCGCTGACCAACCTCCCGTTCCCCGACGACCACTTCGCGGGGGTGATGCTGTGGTACTCGATCATCCACACGCCTCCCGCGGGTCAAGGGCGCATCGTCGCGGAGGTCGCCCGGGTCCTGCGCCCAGGGGGCCATGTGGTGGTCGGCTTCCAAGCCGGGGAGGGACCGCGCGACGTGTCAGCGGCCTACCGCCGGTTCGGTCACGAGATCGAGCTCGAGCGCCACTGCTACACGGCGGACGAGGTCGCCCTGCAGCTCGAATCCGCAGGGCTGCGGGAAGTGTGCCGCATGGTGCGACGCGCCCGGGGCACGGAGAGGGACGACCAGGCCGTCTTGCTCGCCAGGGCCGAGCAGGTTGCTTCCGGCCACCGAGACAGCGGCACTTCGGTACCTTCCGGGCGGGCAGGGATTGACGGCTGACGGCCGGATACTGCACTGGATCTTGACCACGGACCGCCACCGATGGGACCAGGCATGGCCGCTCGATGCTTGCCGTGGGCGCCGACGGGAAGAAGTCCAGTGCCAGGCGATGGCTGCGGGCGGACACGGTGACGGACCCGGAGCACCACCGGTTCGGTGGCCTCCTCCTGTCCAACGTGCCTGGGACGACACCTTCGGCTGGGCGACCACACCTGCGGCGGCTGTGGGTTGGTTTGCCACGAGCGCCGACACGTGCCGCGTCTACATCCGGCTGACGGCCGACCGAGTTCGCGCGACAGGAGTCGGTCGGACCGCGGACGCCTTCGTGGCGTTCGCCTCCACGTCCATGCCGGAGGGCACACTGGCTCATGCTCGACAGGCGGGGCCGATCGGCTTCTTCCCCAACAACTGCACGTGGGCGAGCCGGGTCGCCCTCGGACCCATGGTGTTGGTGGGAGACGCGGCAGGGGCCTTGGACCCCACTCAGGGGCGTGGCACGTCTCCTGCTCTGTCGAGACGTTCGCGCGTTGAGCGAACTGCTGATCGCGGATGGGGACTGGGACCGGGCGACCAGCGAGTACGCGAGGCAACGGCAGGCGTACTACGAGGTCCTTCGTGCCTACGACCGGTGGTGCGCGCTCCTGGACGCGGAGGAGGGACCCGAGGCTGACCGCCGACGCGAGCTCAATGCGGCCGCCCGTGAACCAGACCCCACGCTCGGTGGGTTCGCAACCCTGGAGGCCCGCGGCCCGGACGAGCTGGTCCCGGACGAGGAGGCGCGTCGGATCTACTTCGGCGAGTAGGGGCCCGGTCGGCTGAGGTGCCTACGATCGACGGCATGGACTTCGACCGCTACACCGTCGTGCTGCTGCTGACCCCGGCCGACCCGCCGCAGCTCTCGGCGGAGGAGGCCGACCGGCTCCAGGACGCGCACCTGAGCCATCTGGCCGACCTCCACGATCGCGGCGTGCTGCTCGCTGCCGGGCCGCTGGGCGACCCGAGCGGCCGGCGGCACTACCGCGGCCTGTCGATCCTGCGCTGCGAGCCCGACGAGGCGCTGCGGCTCAAGGGAGAGGACCCGGCCGTGCGAGCTGGTGTGTTCGACCTTGTCGCGATGCCGTGGATGCTGCCTGCCGGCGCGATCCACTTCACGCCGACGACGTTCCCGCGATCGGCCGGCGACGTGTAGGCACAACAACATTCGAGGATGGACCAGCACCACGAGCGAGGGGAGGAGACTGCCCGGGGGACTCGAGCATCTCCGGGGTGTGCTCTCGATCCGGTCAGGAATCGAGAAGCGCCACGGGGTGGTGGAGCCTAGCCTTCGAGGGAAGGCCGGCCTGAGACCGAGCCACCGAGCGTCGAGAAGGGAGACCCGAGATGCCCGCGGAGAATGCCATGACCGAGTCGGGCGGCTTCAGCGTCGAGGAGCGTGCCGCGATGAAGGAGCGCGCCGCAGAGCTGCGCGCAGAGGGCAAGAGGGGAGCCAAGGCGGCCGACGGCCTGCAGGCGGCCCTCGACAGCATCGCGCAGATGGCGCCGGAGGACCGTGCACTCGCCGAGCGCGTGCACGTCACCATCACGTCGACCGCCCCCGAGCTGTTGCCAAAGACCTGGTACGGAATGCCCGCGTACGCGAACGCGGAAGGCAAGGTCGTCGTCTTCTTCCAGGACGCGGGCAAGTTCAAGTACCGGTACGCGACCCTCGGGTTCCAGGACGCGGCGAACATCGACGACGGCGACCTGTGGCCGGTGGCGTACGCGCTCATCAGGTGGAGCCCCGCAGTGGAGAAGAAGGTCGTCGAGCTGGTGCGGGCCGCGGTCTCGTGACCGGCGCCGCCGCGTGCTCCTGTCAGAGCCGGTCCAGCGGGATCGCGAGGTCGGTCCCGGTGAGCCGGATCGTCTCGTCGTAACCCCCGATGACGCGCAGGGTGCCGCGGCTGAGCCCCACGGTCGAGAACGACGCCCGCCCGCGACCGGCCTCGGGAAGCGTCCGGCTGCGCCCGGTCCGCGGGTCCAACACCTCGACACCCGGGCCACCGCCGGCAACCACGACCCGGCCATCGGGGAGCACCGCGGCCCCGGACAGCTTGTAGCGACCGTGGTCCAGGCGCGGGCCCGGCCGGAAGAGGTCGGTGGTGGGGTCGAAGAGCTCGGTCTCGGCCAACAGGTCCTGGTCGTCCGTGGTGCCGCCGATGACCAGCGCCTGACCGGAGCCCAGTGTGACCAGCGCGTGTTTGAACCGGCCGGTGAGGAGGGGGCCGACCCGGCGCAGCGTCCCGTCCGGGAAGACCCGGACGGCAAGCCCTGTCGCCCGGCTCCGCCGGGACTCACCTCCCGTCAGGAGCACGCTGCCGTCGGCGAGCGAGGTCGCCGCGAGCCCGAGGACGGCCTCCGGCAGCACAGGCCCCGGGGAGAACCGCCCAGTGACGGGGTCGAAGATCTCCGTGCTCGCGGTGAACGTGTCGTGGTCCACCCATCCCCCGGCGACCAGCACCCGACCGTCTCCGAGACGCGCGGCGGCGTGCCCGCCCCGAGCCGTCTGCATGCCTTCCGCGTCCGCCCAGCGCCCCGTCTGCGGGTCGTAGATCTCGGCTCCTGCGAGCGGCGCCCGGCCCTCCGCAGGGAACCCTCCCGTGACCAGGACCCGCCCGTCGGCGAGGGCGGTCGCGCTGTGCGCGTCCCGCGGCTGGCGCAGCGACCCGGTCGGTGCGGCGCGTAGTCCTTCGACGACGTAGGTCGACGCGGTGGCCGTGCTGCACCCGTCGATCGCACAACCGCCCGCCACCAGCAACCTGCCGCCCGGCAGCTCGGTCATCGTGTGCGCGGCCCGCCGGGCAAGCTCACTCGGCGCACCGGCGGACGCGGACGGGCCAGCCGCCCCGCTCGCACCTGAGCGGCCGGGCCCCGTGTCCGTGCCAGACGTGCAGCCGGCCGCGAGCAAGCCAGCCAGGAGGACTGCGAGAGACCTCACTGCACCAATGTCACACACGATGCGCCAACCTGCCGTGCCTGCTCTGCCACCGACGTCGTACGCCTGGGGAGGACATGCCGCGGGCCCCGCCGTCTCCGGCGGGGTGTGGGGCGGGGTCACGCCGGCTCGGCCTCG
>NZ_DATBMI010000128.1:0-16996 GCF_036554925.1 Pedococcus sp. | reverse complement strand
GGGGCGCGGTCGAGCGTCGCGAGCAGGTTGGTGCGCGTGTCCGGGGAGTCGTCCAGGGACACCCCCGCCACGGCGAGGAGCAGCGACCTGTCGAGCTGGTCGGACCGCAGCGCCTCGGCACCGAGACGACGCGCGTCGGCGGCACGAGCCCGGTCGGAGGCTGCGGCGGCCTGCTGGTCGGCGCGCTCCGCTGCGGCGATCGCCAGCGTTCCGGCGACGATCGCAGCTGCCAGCAGTGCCGCGACGACACCGAGGCCGAGGCGCAGGCGCTGGTTGAGCTGCCGCTCCCGCCGGACCTGGGCCTCGGTGGCCCGCTGCTCCTTCTCGGCGAGGGCGGCCGACGCGTCGAGGAAGTCGCGCTCGGTGCCGGTGAGGCCGGCGTCGGTCGTCTGGGCCCACTCCGCCGCCCGGGCCTGTCGCACCCCCCGGTAGAGCTCGCTGTCGGGCCGGCCCAGCTCGTCCCAGCTCTCGGCCGCGACGGCGAGATGCCGCATGATGCGCAGTCCTTCGACGTCCTCGTCGAGCCACGCCCGCAGCCGTGGCCAGGCCACAGCGAGGGACTCGTGGGCGATCTCGACGGTGTCGCCGTCGGAGGACAGCAGTCGTGCCCCCACGAGCTGTTCGACCAGCAGCCCGTGGGCCTCGTCCGCGGCCACCGTGCGGCGCGGCACACGGGTCCGCACCGGGTCCCCGCCTTCGTCGGGCGACACCAGCCGCAGCATCAGCTCGCGGAGCATCGCCTGCCGGGCGGCGTCGAGGCCGCGATAGAGCCCCTCTGCCGACCGGGCGACCGCCTCGCGAACGCCGCCGGTCGCGGCATACCCCTCGACGGTGAGCGTGCCGCCCTCCCGGTGAGCCCAGGTCTGGCGCAGCACGTGCGAGAGCAGGGGGAGGGCGGCGGGCTCGCCGACGACCTCGCGCACGAGCAGGTCGACGAGTCCCGGCTCGAGCCGCAGCCCCGCCTGCGAGGCCGGCCCCTCGATCGCGCGGCGCAGGTCGCTCTCGCCCATCGGGCCGAGCAGGTAGAGGCCGCGTTCCACGAGACGGGCGAAGTCCGGGTGGGGCGCCAGCTCACCCAGGCGGTCGGCCCGCATCGTCACCACCAGGGGGTGGTCCCCGGCGAAGTCGACCAGGCCGGCGAAGAACTCGGTGCGCTCGGGCTGTCCCTCGTCGAGCACCAGCGCCTCCTCGCACTGGTCCACCACCAGGACCGTGCCACGCCGCCGCGGCACCCCCGCCAGCGTCGACGTCGGCCGTGTGCCGGGCGTGACCACGTGCACCGCCATCCCGTCACGCTCCAGGGCCGCCGCGACCCCCGCGCGGGCGAGGGAGGACTTGCCCGAACCTGACGGCCCCACGAGGGCCAGGACCCCGGCCTCGTCGAGACGCCGCAGGCAGTCCGCCGTCTCCTGCTCGCGACCGAAGAACGCGGGGGCGTCGGCGACGCCGTAGGTGACCAGCCCGAGGTAGGGGCAGGCCGCACTCGGCGGGGCTGCTGCCGTGTCCACCGCCAGGGACGGGTCCTGGTTGAGGATCGCCTGCTCCAGGGTCACCAGCTCCGGGCCGGGGTCGAGGCCGAGCTCGTCGCGGAGCACGCGGCGCGCCTGGTGAATGGTCTCCAGCGCCTGTGCCTGGCGCCCATCCCGGTAGAGCGCCAGCGCCAGCAGCCCCCAGCGGTGCTCGCGCAGCGGAGCCTCGTGCACCAGCTGCTGGGCCGGGCCGAGGGCCTCCCGGTGGTGCCCGGCCAGCAGCCCAGCCTCGACCAGGAGCTCCTCCGCCTCGGAGCGCAGCTCGACGAGGCGTTCGCTCGCCACCCGCCCGGGCCCCCACTCCGCGAGGTCGGGGAACGGATCGCCGCGCCACAGCGCGAGCCCCTCCCGCAGGACGTGGGCCGCCCGTTCCGGTTCCCGACCTGCGACCAGCTCGCGCGCCCGGCTGAGGAGCCGGGCGAACCTCAGGTGGTCGACGTGGTCGCTGTGGTGGATGAGTCGGTAACCCTGCGGTGACGTCTCGATCGCGTCGACGCCGAGGACCTTGCGCAGGCGGACGACGCATCCCTGGACGACCTTCGACCACGACGCCGGCGGGTGCTCACCCCAGATGGCCTCGGCGAGCGCGTCGGCGCTCACCGACGCGCCCGGGCTCACGGCCAGTGCCTCGAGCACGACGCGGTCGCGGAGGCCGAGCGTCGACGTGGCGCCGTCGACCTCGAGCTGTCCCAGGACCCCGATCCCCATGGCTCGACGGTCGACCCATCCGGCAGATGCGTCAACCACCGCGATACCGCCGTGATACCGGCCCAGCACCGCACTGGAACCGGGCTCTGCCAGAACGGGTCCGGAGCCAGCCGGCTCCACCACCAGCGCAGGGGACAGGAAAGGGAACCGAGATGTCACACCTCACCACCATTCGCCGGGGAGCGGCCGCTGCGGGCGCCACCGGGCTGATCGCGCTCTCCCTCGCCGGCCCCGCCGCGGCCAGGCCCGACCCGGGCACCGGCGGCCCGCACGAGTGGCCGGCCTGGTCGCAGCCCTACCAGGGCGGGCAGGGCAGCGCCTCCACGACCGCGTTCGTGGCGGTCGACGACAACGCGGTGGAGCTGCTCCAGCTCGGCGCGGGCCTGTTGGCCGGCGTCGCGCTGGCCGGGGCCGGCATGGCGGTGGCCTCCCGCCGCCACCACGCCCACTCACCGGTCTAGACCCACCACCACCAGGACAGGGAGACATCGCCATGACACGCACCACCTCCCGGCGGGCAGCCTCCGGTCTCGCCGCAGCCTCTCTCGTCGCCGTGAGCCTGGCCGGCCCGGCCGGCGTGCGGCCAGCGCCCGGCCCGACGGCGGACCGGTCGCCCCCTCGCCGGAGCCCACCGTGGTCCTTCCCTACTCGCAGGAGCTCTACGAGATGCACTACCTGGGCATCCCTGTCGACCCGAGCCCACCGGTCGTCGCGAGGATGCTGGTCGGCGACAACGCCGTGGAGCCCCTCCAGCTCGGCGCGGGGGTCCTGGCCGGAGTCGCGCTCGCCGGCGCGGGCCTGGCTGTCGCCTCCCGCCGGTGCCACGCCCCCGCGCACCCTGCCTGAGCCATGCGAGGGCGTGGCGGCCCTGCCTCACGAGCCGTGGGGCAGGGCCCACCGCTGCCCGGTGGCGCTGTCGACGACGACCAGCCGGTCGCACACGACCTCGAGGGGCAGGACGTCGAAGGCCGCCGCGGCGAGGACGGGCATGGCGGTCCTGCTGACGCTGGTGG
The DNA here is from genome assembly GCF_036554925.1 of Pedococcus sp. NCBI lineage: Bacteria > Bacillati > Actinomycetota > Actinomycetes > Micrococcales > Intrasporangiaceae > Pedococcus > Pedococcus sp. The sequence goes on along the minus strand of NZ_DATBMI010000128.1, from coordinate 13,746 downwards.
CGAGGCTGCAGTGGGGCAGCCAGACGCCCGGCCGGTAGTGCAGGTGCAGCTCGGCGCCCGTCGCCGCCCCGGCCGCCACCACCGACGCCTGCCGCCCGAGCAGCGACGGCGTGGAGGCGGCGATGAGGGCGCCCCGGCGGCGGCGGAACAGGCCGACCGCGTCGAACCGGAGCGTGACGGGCCCGGCAGGCGGGAGCGCCGACTCGGCCGCGAGGACCCGCTCCACGTTGAACGTGCGGAATACGGCATACGACACGTGGGGCACGTGCCGGCCGTGGGTGTGGGTGAGCAGCGTGGGTATGCCGTGCTCCTCCAGCTGCGCCCACAGCCGGCGGACGGCACGGTCGCCCCGGGCGTCGAAGAGCAGGCACACGGCGAGCGCCACGGGCCCATGCTGGCACGGTCGGCGGGTCCCTGTGGTTTGTTTGGTTGTGTAAAGGGGCCTTAACATTCCAAATATGACCCTCACCCAGCGCGAGCGGGACATCGTCGACCTGCTCCGTGCCGAGCCGATGCTCGACGCGGCGGCCATCGCCGACCGCCTCGGCGCGACCCGGGCCTCGGTCTCGGTCCACCTGTCCAACCTCATGAAGAAGGGTGCGATCCTCGGCCGCGGCTACGTCCTGCCGCCCGTCGCGCGGTCCGTGGTCGTCGTGGGCGGCGCCAACATGGACGTCAAGGCCCACTCGGCCGGGCCGGCCCAGCTGCACACCAGCAACCCCGGCGTGGCCCACACCACCCCGGGCGGGGTCGGCCGCAACATCGCCGAGAACCTCGCCCGGCTCGGCAGCCCGACCCACCTCGTCGCCGCCGTCGGGCGCGACGCGTTCGGGGAGCAGGTCACGGCCGCCACCCGCGAGGCGGGCGTCGCCGTGGACCACGTCATCGTCGCCGAGGGGTCGACGGGCACCTACCTCGCGGTCATGGACTCCACGGGCGAGCTGCTGGTCGCGGTGTCCAACATGGCCGTCACCGACCAGCTGACCGTGCGCCAGCTCTCCTCCTGCCGTGAGCTGGTGGCCCACGCCGACGTGCTCGTCGTCGACGGCAACATCCCGCCCGCCGTGACGGCCTGGCTGCTCGACTACGCCGCCGCGGTCGGCGTGCCGGTGGTCCTCGAGCCGGTCAGCGTCGTCAAGGGCCGGCACCTCGCGGAGACGCTCAACCCGGACCGGCCGGTGCTGGCGATCACCCCCAACCTCGACGAGCTGTCCGCCATCGTCGAAGCCCCGTTGCCCAACACCCGGCAGGGCATCGCGAAGGCTGCGCGAGCGGTGCACGCCCGTGGCGTCGAGCACGTGTGGGTGCGGCGCGGCCTGAGGGGCAGCATCCTCTCGAGCCGCGGCGAGGACGGCCGCTCGATCGTCACCACGCTGCAGGCCCCGCCCGCCACCGCCGTCGACGTGACCGGGGCGGGCGACGCGATGACCGCCGCCTTCGTCCACGCGCTGTTGCGCGGCGACCCGCCCGCCGAGGCGGCCGAGTTCGGCCAGATGGCCGCCGCCCTCACCGTCGCGAGCCCGGACACCGTCCGCCCCGACCTCAGCCCCCGCCTCATCGACGCCGAGCTCCGCACGGCCCGGCGCGCCGCCACGAAGGAGACCCGATGACCACCCCCCACCCCGCCCTGAGGCTCTCGCCCGAGGTCGCCGGTGCGCTCGCCTCCGGCCGCCCCGTCGTCGCCCTCGAGTCGACCATCATCAGCCACGGGATGCCCTACCCCCGCAACGTGGAGATGGCCGTCGAGGTCGAGGGGATCCTCCGTGACGGCGGCGCCACCCCGGCCACGATCGCGGTCCTCGGCGGCGTCCCGAGGATCGGCCTCGAGCGCGACGACCTCGAGACCCTGGCCACCCACCCCGACGTCGCCAAGGTGAGCCTGCGCGACCTGCCCTACGTCATGGCCACCGGGGCCCACGGGGCCACGACGGTGGCCTCCACGATGCGCCTGGCCGCGCTGGCCGGCATACGCGTCTTCGTCACCGGCGGCCTCGGCGGCGTGCACCGTGGCGCCGAGACCAGCTTCGACATCTCCGCCGACCTCACCGAGCTGGGCCAGACCGACGTGGCGGTGGTCTCCGCCGGCGTGAAGTCGATCCTCGACATCGGGCTCACGCTCGAGACGCTCGAGACGCTCGGCGTCCCCGTGGTCGTGCACGGAAGCGACGCGTTCCCCTCGTTCTACTCGCGCACCAGCGACTTCACGGCCCCGATGCGGCTCGACTCGGCCGAGGAGATCGCCGCGATGATGCGGGCCAAGTGGGACCTCGGGCTGTCCGGCGCCGTCTCGGTCGCCAACCCCGTGCCGGTCGCCGACGAGATCCCCCGCGACGAGATCGACGGGCTCATTGCCACCGCGCTCGGGGAGTGCGAGGAGCACGGCATCCACGGCAAGGACGTCACGCCGTTCCTGCTCGGCCGGATCGTCGAGCTCTCCGGCGGGCGGTCGCTGGAGACGAACATCGCGCTGGTGCGCAGCAACGCCCGGCTCGGCGCCGCGCTCGCGGTCGCCTGGTCCCGCGGCGCCTGAGGGGTATGCCGCGCGGCCGCCTCGCGCGGCCGTCCCGCGTCCCCCGGGTGCGGCCGTCCCCGTGCCCCCGGGCGCGCCGTCCCCGTGCCCCCGGGCGCGGGTCGGTCGGCGACCCGGCACCGGCCAGCGGCTAGGCTGCGGGGCGTACCCGTCGTCCCCCGATTCGGCATGCTCAGGAGCAGTTGTGGCCACGATTGAGGCAGTAGGCGCCCGCGAGATCCTCGACTCCCGAGGCAACCCGACCGTCGAGGTCGAGGTCGCCCTCGACGACGGCACGATCGCCAGGGCGGCGGTGCCCTCGGGCGCGTCCACCGGCGCCTTCGAGGCGGTCGAGCGGCGCGACGGCGATGACAGCCGCTACGGCGGCAAGGGCGTCGAGAAGGCCGTCGACGCGGTGCTCGACGAGATCGGGCCCAAGCTCCTCGGCTTCGAGGCCTCCGAGCAGCGCCTCGTCGACGCCGAGATGCTGGCCCTCGACGGCTCCGACAACAAGGGCAAGCTCGGCGCCAACGCCATCCTCGGCGTCTCGCTGGCCGTGGCCCGCGCCGCGGCCGAGTCCTCGGGCCTGCCGCTGTTCCGCTACGTCGGCGGCCCGAACGCGCACGTGCTGCCCGTCCCGATGATGAACATCCTCAACGGCGGCAGCCACGCCGACTCCAACGTCGACATCCAGGAGTTCATGATCGCGCCCATCGGTGCCGACTCCTTCCGGGAGGCGCTGCGCTGGGGCACCGAGGTCTACCACGCGCTCAAGGCAGTGCTGAAGGAGCGCGGCCTGGCCACGGGGCTGGGCGACGAGGGCGGGTTCGCCCCGAACCTCGCCTCCAACCGCGAGGCGCTCGACCTCATCCTCGTGGCCATCGAGAAGGCCGGCTACGAGCCCGGCACGCAGATCGCCCTGGCCCTCGACGTCGCCGCCAGCGAGTTCCACACCGACGGCGCCTACACCTTCGAGGGCGCCAGCAAGACGGCCGAGCAGATGGTCGACTACTACGCCGAGCTGGTCGACGCCTACCCGCTGGTCTCCATCGAGGACCCGCTCAACGAGGACGACTGGGACGGCTGGAAGACCATGACCGACCGCCTCGGCGACCGCGTCCAGCTCGTCGGTGACGACCTGTTCGTCACCAACCCGGAGCGGCTGCAGCGCGGCATCGACAGCCGCACGGCCAACGCGCTGCTGGTCAAGGTCAACCAGATCGGCTCGCTCACCGAGACCATGGATGCCGTCGAGCTCGCCCACCGCAGCGGCTACCGCTGCATGATGAGCCACCGCTCGGGTGAGACCGAGGACACCACGATCGCCGACCTCGCCGTCGCCACCAACTGCGGCCAGATCAAGACCGGGGCCCCCGCCCGCTCCGAGCGTGTCGCGAAGTACAACCAGCTGCTGCGCATCGAGGAGGAGCTCGACGAGGCCGCCGTCTACGCCGGCGCCGCCGCCTTCCCACGCTTCGCCGGGCAGGCTCGGGGCTGACCTGACCGATGGCCACCGGCACCGGGGGGCAGGGCTCCACGCCGCGCAGACCCGCGCGACGTGGGGCCTCCGCGCGCCCCGGTGCCAAGACCGCGGCCGCCCGCCCGGGAGCCAAGACCGCCGCCGGGCGCCCGGGAGCGAAGCCGGCCGCCTCGCGCGCCGCCGCGAAGGCTGGCCCGCTCCGGCAGGCGGCTGCGGCCCGAGCGGCCCGCGACGGCAGAGGTGTCCGCTCGCTGCGGCGGGTCCTCGTGCTGGCCTCGATCGTCGTGCTGTTGGCGATCACCCTCGTCCCCACGCTGCGCTCCTACCTGCACCAGCAGGGTGAGATCGAGGCGATGCGCGAGAGGGTGGCGGCACAGCGGCTCACCGTCGAGGAGCTCCAGAAGGAGCAGGCTCGCTGGAGCGACAACGCCTACGTCGAGCAGCAGGCCCGGGAGCGGCTGAAGTTCGTCAAGGTCGGCGACCGTTCGTACACCGTGATCGACGGCGACCCCGCCGCCAGGCAGCCGGCCCCCGGGGTGGCGGCCGCGCCGAAGTCGACGCAGGACCACCCCTGGTACGGCCAGCTCTGGGAGTCGGCCAAGGTGGCCGACTCCGGCCCTGCGGCCGCCGTCAGGGCGCCGGTGCAGGCGCCAGAGAAGTAGGGAGCACCATGAGCACGACGCGGCCCGAGGCCGCCAGCCAGGCTGACCTCGACGCCGTCCACGCCCAGCTCGGGCGCGTCCCGCGTGGCGTGGCGGCCGTGGCGCACCGCTGCCCGTGCGGCCAGCCGGACGTGCTGACGACCGAGCCCAGGCTCCCTGACGGCACGCCGTTCCCCACGACCTTCTACGCGACCTGCCCCAAGCTCACCGGCGCGATCAGCACCCTGGAGACCTCCGGTCTGATGCGCGAGATGACCGAGCGGCTCGGGCAGGACCCCGACCTCGCCTCCCGGTACGCCGCAGCCCACGACGACTACCTCCGACGCCGTGCGGCGCTCGGCGAGGTCGCGGAGATCGCGGGTGTCTCCGCGGGCGGCATGCCCACGCGCGTCAAGTGCCTGCACGTCCTCGTGGCGCACTCCCTCGCCGCCGGGCCGGGCGTCAACCCGCTGGGCGACGAGGCGCTCGAGCTGCTCGGCGAGTGGTGGGCCTCGGGCTCCTGTGTGCCGGACGCGCCGGCTGCGGGCGGCCAGGGGTGACCCGCGTCGGTGCCATCGACTGCGGCACCAACTCGATCCGGCTGCTCATCGCCGACACCGACGGCGACGGCGCGCTCACCGACGTGCTGCGTCGGATGGAGGTCGTGCGCCTCGGCCACGGCGTCGACCGCACCGGTGTGATCGACCCCGACGCGATGCGCCGCACCGTGGCGATGGCGGCGGAGTATGCCGGCCAGTGCCGGTCCGCGGGGGTGCAGGCGGTGCGCTTCGTGGCGACGTCCGCCTCCCGTGACGCCCGCAACGCCGAGGAGTTCGTCGCCGGGGTGCGCGAGGCCTTCTCCGACTTCGGCACCTCGCCCGAGGTGGTGAGTGGCGCGGAGGAGGCCGAGCTGTCCTTCCGCGGCGCCACCGGCGGGCTGCGGCGCCGAGGGATCGAGGGGCCCTACCTCGTCGTCGACCTCGGAGGCGGGTCGACCGAGTTCGTCCGCGGGACCCACGCCGTCGAGGCTGCCCGGTCGGTCGACATCGGCTGCGTCCGGATGACCGAGCGGCACCTGCGCAGCGACCCGCCCACCGCGGCGGAGATCGACGCGGCCACCCGTGACATCGACGCGGCCATCGGCGAGGCCGCCGACGCGGTCGGCCTCGCCGGCACGAAGGCTCTCGTCGGGTTGGCCGGCAGCATCACCACGGTCACCGCCCATGCCCTGGGGCTGCCCGGCTACGACGCCACGCGCATCCACCTCACCGAGCTGACCCCCGAGGAGACCCTGCGGTCCTGCCAGTCCCTGCTGCACCTGACCCGCGCGGACCGCGCGGCGCTGCCCTTCATGCACCCGGGCCGTGTCGACGTCATCGGTGCCGGCGCCCTCGTCTGGCACCAGGTCGTGCAGCGGGTGGCCCGCGAGGCCGGGACCACCCGGGTGATCACCTCCGAGCACGACATCCTCGACGGCATCGCCCTCAGCCTGGCCGGCTGACGATGGCGCGTCGCGACTTCGCGCCCGGGGTCTGCATCGTCACCGGCGGCGGCTCGGGCATCGGCCGGGCCATCGCCGCGGAGCTCGTGTCGCGCGGCGGCCGCGTGGTGGTCGCCGACCTCGACGGGCAGCGTGCCCGCGCCGTGGCCGGAGAGCTCGGCCCCCCTGCCGAGGCCGCGGTGGTCGACGTCGCCGATCCGGAGGCAGTGCGGGCGCTGGTGCGCGACACGGTCACCGCCCACGGACGGCTCGACGTCATGGTCAACAACGCCGGCGTCGCCGTCGGGGGATTCCTCGAGGAGCTCGACGAGAGGCACTGGTCCCGGGCCCTCGACGTGAACCTGCGCGGCGTGGTCCACGGCGTCAGCGCGGCATACCCGGTCATGAGCGCGCAGCGCTCCGGGCACATCCTCAACACCGCCTCGCTGGCGGGGCTCGTCCCAGCGCCGGGGATGCTGCCCTACACGACGACCAAGCACGCGGTCGTCGGACTGTCGCTGGCCCTGCGGGCCGAGGCGGCGGGCCGCGGGGTGGGGGTCAGCGTGCTGTGCCCTGCCGTCGTGGACACCCCGCTCCTCGACGACGTGTATGCCGCGCCCGCGTCCCTGGGTGGGCCCAGCGTCCGGGCCAGGATCCGGCTGGCCCAGCCGCGCTTCCTCACCCCCGAGCACGTCGCCCGCCGCGCCGTGGAGGGTCTCGCTGCCAACCGGGCGGTGATCCCGGTGGGTGCCCTCGCCCAGACCCTCTGGCGGGTGCACCGCTACGCACCGGCGCTGATGCAGGGCGTCGCGCGACTTCAGGTCACGACGTACCGGCGCCTGGAGCGCTCGGCGCGCCGCAGCCGTGGGTCCGACTAGGGGCTGACGCACGGGCGTGGGGACATCTGCCGCCGCAGTCCCGGTCCGGGGCAAAGCACGGATTTCCCGCATTGCGGCGACAACGGGACCGACTTCGCGCCACGCTGGGCCCGAGAGGGACCGGCTGACCGAGACCGCGCCCTCCAGGGGACCAGGGGGTAGGCCATGACAGTGACGATCGTGCGTCCGACGACGGACGGAGCAGGACCGGAAACCCGCGAGGGAGGCCCGCAGCAGACCTCGCCCGCCACCCCCGGGGGAACCGGCGCACCCGCCGGGCGGGGCCCGGCCAGGGCCCTGGCGCTGGGCGGCCTGGTGGCGTTGACTGCGCTCGGCGTCTGGCTGGCAGCGAGCAGGGGGCCGGGCGAGTCGACCGGAGTGCCGGGGGAGCCGGGGCGGACGAACCAGTCGACCGTTCCCGGGCCCGTCCCTCCCACGCCTGAGCCCACCCGGGTGCCCACCGCGTCGCTGCCGGCCGCCGCCCCGACGACCCCGGCTCCTCGGCCGACGGCGTCGCTGCAGGCCGCCGCCCCGACCACTCCGGCGCCCCGACCGACGGCGTCGCTGCCGGCGGTGGGGCCGACCACGCCCGCGCCCCGACCGACCGCGCCGTAGGCTGTGCGGCGTCCCCGTAGCCCAACTGGCAGAGGCAGGCGACTTAAAATCGCCGTGGTGCGGGTTCGAATCCCGTCGGGGGCACCACACGACCACGCGCGCGAGACGCGCTCGGCCACACGACGGGCCCGGCGCGGAGGCGCCCGGCACGGCGACCCCGCCCCCAGACACGCACGGGTGGGGAACCTCGGCGCCGGCCCAGTGATTAGGCTGTGTAGAGACGGCCCGCAGCGGCCGCCCGAGCCCCCAAGGAGGGACTGACCCATGGCCAGTAACCCGGTCTTCAGCCGGATCGAGCGCGAGGCCGAGCAGGGCTATGCCGGCTTCCGCGACCGCGGTGCCCCGCAGCCGCCGCCCCCGTCGACCGCGGGGTGGGCAGCGACGGACCAGCTGAGCAGCCAGCAGCTGGAGCAGATGTACCAGCAGCAGCCCGCCACCCCGGTGCAGATGGGCCGGGTGACCATCGACGACGTCGTCATGAAGACGCTGGGGCTGTTCTCCATCGTCCTCCTGTTCGCCGTGGTCGGCTGGAGGCTCGCTCCCACGTGGGGGCCCGTGATCATGCTCGCCGGCATCGCCGGCACCCTCGGGCTCGGCCTGGTCATCGCCTTCAAGAAGACGATCAGCGTGCCGCTCATCGTCGCCTACGCGGTGGTCGAGGGCCTGTTCGTCGGCGCGATCAGCAACATCTACAGCCTCGCGTTCGACGACCCGACCGTCACCGACCCGTTCAAGGGGATCGTCGCCCAGGCGGTGATCGCCACCCTGTCGGTGTTCGCGGGCATGCTGCTCGCCTACAAGACCGGCCTGATCAAGGTGACCGAGAAGTTCCGGCGCATCGTGACCATGGCGATCATCGGCTACGCGATCTTCGCGCTGGTCAACCTCGGCTACGCCCTGATCACCAACAGCTCGTTCGGCATCGGCGGCACGGGTGCCCTCGGGATCGGCATCTCGCTGTTCGCGATCGGCCTGGCCTCCTTCTCGCTGGCCCTGGACTTCGACTCGATCGACCGGGCCATCGCCGCAGGGGCGCCGCAGAAGTACTCGTGGCTCCTGGCCCACGGCCTGATCGTCACCCTGGTCTGGCTGTACCTCGAGATCCTGCGCCTGCTCGGCCGCCTGCGCAGCGAGTGAACGTGGCTCCCGCGACCTCTCCGGTCCCCCCGGAGGTCGCCGAGGAGCTCCGGCGCGTGGCCCAGCGGTGGCAGCAGCTGCCGCTGGGCCACGCGCTGTCGTACATGCCTCTGGTGCGCAGCGTCGTCGTGGAGCTCGCTGGGCAGGACGTGCCCGACCTCGGGCCTGCCGCGGTCATCGACCAGCTGACCGTGCTGGTGTACGACACGTGCGCCTCGCCCGCGTCAGGGCGCTCCGGCGCAGGGGTGGACTCCGCTGCCGTGACGCGCGCCGTGCCAGGACAGCTGGCCGCCCAGCTGGCCGCGCTGCGCCGAGCGCTCGCCTGAGCCGCTGGCCACTCAGCCCCGCAGGTGGGCGACGTGGTGCCACCCGGGGTCCGGGGTCACCTGGACGCGGATCCTGCCCTGGTCCCAGGCGTTGACGGCAGCGCGCATCTGCTCCACCGCCGGGGTCGAGGAGTCGACGTAGATGTGCAGCACCCGCATGCCGCGGTGCGACTGGTGCGCGACGATCCGCCCGCTGCCGCCGATCCGGTCCGCGAGGTGGTCCTCGAGGGACCGCAGGGGCTCCAGCGAGCCCGGTCCCGGGTAGCCGCGCTCGGTCTGGTCGAGATACGGCACGAGCACCGCGACGTGGGTGTCGAGGTGCGGTGCGGTGACGGGGGAGAGGGGCACCTGCGCCGCGGCCAGCACCGGCCCGTCGGCGCCGTCCGCCTCGAGCAGCACCCAGGACGGCGACCCGTCGTCGCCGGTGTGCTCCTCGCGCAGGTCGCGCACGACGGCCCGCAGGCCACGCAGGCTGAAAGCCTCCAACGGGGGGTCCCCCGAGACCTGGATCTCGCCGACCCAGGCCTCCACGTCCTCCTCGCCGAGCGCAGTGTCGAGCGCGAGGAACGCGACCTGACGCTGCACCCCCTCCTCGAGCGACGCGAACGCCGGGTGGTGCACCACGACGTCCACGTGGGTTCCCTCGCGCCGCGCCCCCAGCCGCAGGTCGCCGAACGACACCTCGGCGTCACCGATGCCGAGGACGACGGCCTCAGGGTCCGGGACCGGCTGGCGGGCGGCGGCATACCCCCAGACCGCGTCAGCGGGCGGTGCGGAGCGGAGCCAGCGGTAGGCGAGCGGACGCAGGTCGGGATCGCCCTCGGGGCTGACCACGAGCAGGTGCTCGGACGTCGTCCCCGCGCTGAGCTCCCACGCGAGCCCCGCGTCGATGGCGCTGACGGCCGAGGACAGCTCCTCGCTCACGCGCTCGGGCTCGCGGTCCGCGATCGCGGAGGCCACGGCGTGCCTGCCCTCCTCCGCCCACCACGACCAGAAGCCGGCGATGGCCGTGGCCTGCCGGTCCGGAGGTGCGTCGCGGTGGAAGAGGCGCATGTCTGCCATGGTCGCGGAGGCCAGCACGAGACAGGGCGGCTTTCGGGGAAATCACCCCGGAAGCCGCCCTGGCGTGGAGAGCGTCAGTGGAGAGCGTCAGCGGGGAGCGTCAGCTGAGGCGCTCGTAGACGATCGCCATGCCCTGGCCACCGCCCACGCACATCGTCTCGAGCCCGAACTGGCCGTCGCGGGCCTGCAGGCCGTTGAGCAGCGTCGTCGTGATGCGGGCACCGGTCGAGCCGAAGGGGTGTCCGAGGGCGATCGCCCCGCCGTGGACGTTGAGCTTCTCGAAGTCCATGCCGAGGTCGTCGGCGCTCGGCAGCACCTGGGCGGCGAACGCCTCGTTGATCTCGTAGAGGTCCATGTCCTTGATGGACATCCCTGCACGCGCGAGCGCCTGACGGGACGCCTCCACTGGGCCGAGGCCCATGATCTCGGGGGAGAGGGCGGACACGCCGGTGGCGACGACCCGCGCGAGCGGGGTGAGGCCGAGCTCGCGGGCCTTGCGGTCGCTCATCACGACCACGGCCGCCGCACCGTCGTTGAGCGGGCAGCAGTTGCCGGCAGTGATGGTGCCGTTCTCGCGGAAGACGGGGTTCAGGGCCTTCACCGCCTCCAGCGTGACACCGGGCCGCGGGCCGTCGTCCTTGCTGACGACGGTGCCGTCGGCGAGCGTGACGGGGGCGATCTCGCGCTCGAAGAAGCCGTCGGCGATGGCCTTCTCGGCTCGGTTCTGGCTGGTGACGCCCCACTCGTCCTGGCGCTCGCGGGAGACGCCGCGCAGCGTGGCGACGTTCTCGGCCGTCTGCCCCATCGAGAGGTAGACGTCGGGGACCAGGCCTTCGGAGCGGGGGTCCGTCCAGGTGGTGTTGTCCTTGGCGATCTGCTCGCTGCGGGCCTTGGCGGCAGCGAACTTGGGGTTCTGGTCGTCGCCGGTCGAGCCACCTGCCCCTGCCCAGTTGGTGTACTGCGAGACGCACTCGACGCCGCCGGAGACGAAGATGTCGCCCTCGCCGGCCCTGATCGCGTGGTAGGCCATCCGGGTGGTCTGCACCGACGAGGCGCAGAACCGGTTGATCGTCGCGCCGGGCAGGTGGTCGAACCCCGCGAGCACGGAGACGACGCGGGCCATGTTGGAGCCGTGGCGGCCGGAGGGCTCGGCGCAGCCCCAGTAGAGGTCCTCGATCAGGGACGGGTCCAGCTCGGGCACCTTCGCCAGCGCCGCGTTGATCACGGCCACCGAGAGGTCGTCGGGGCGGACATCCTTGAGGGAGCCCTTGAACGCCCGCCCGATCGGGGTGCGGGCCGTGGAGACGATCACTGCTTCGGTCACTTCGGAGTTCCTCCTCGTCGAGGGTGCGCCCGCGTTAAGCGGTCGCTTAGTCAGCGTCGATCGTATGCCGTCACGCGCTCGGCTCTGGTGTGGCCTTGGTCTCCTCCGGGGCGCCACCGCCCGCCCCACCGGTGGGGCCGTCGGTGGCGCCGCCCTCGGCCGCCACCGCCCGCCCGTCCACCTCAGTGCGGCCCTCCGCAGCGCGGGCCCCGCCGGTCCGCCCCTCGTGGGTGCGGCCCTGGTCGGTGCGGCCCTGGTCGGTGCGGCCCTGGTCGGTGCGCCCCTCGTCGGTGCGGCCCTGGTCGGCCCGGCGCGCATCCGTGCGGTTCGGCACGGGGTTGCGCGGCCGACGCAGCAGCTTGGCCCAGCGCCCTCGCGGGCCGCGCGAGTGGCCGGCGATCTCGACGGCGCTGACCTCGGTGCCGGGGTCGAGCACGGCCTGCTCGGCGGCCACGGCGACCGGGCCGATGCCCTCTCCACGGCGCCGGTCGGGGAGTCGCTCGGCGACCGGGGTGCCCTCCCAGACGCCGAGCGCGGCGTACACGCTGGGCAGCAGGGCGGCGGCGCAGCGCGCGTAGCCCGCGGGGGAGGGGTGGAAGCGGTCCTGGCTGAACAGCTCGTGCGGGCGCTCGTAGAACTCCGGGCCCAGCAGGTCGCCGAGGGAGACGGTGCGGCCGCCCGCCTCGACCACCGCGACGGTCTGAGCCGCGGCCAGGTCGCGGCTCCACCGGCGGCCGACGAGGCGCAGCGGCTGGGGGATCGGCGTCACGGTGCCCAGGTCGGGGCAGGTCCCGACGACGACCTCGGTGCCGAGCTCGCGCAGGCGCACCACCGCCGTCTCGAGGTGGCGCACCGCGATCGCCTTGTCGATCCGGTGGGTCACGTCGTTGGCGCCGACCATGATCACGGCGACGTGCGGCCTCTCCACCTCGGCCAGCGCGGTGGTGAGCTGCTGCTCCAGGCCCGAGGACTCGGCACCGACCACGGCGGCGTTGGTCAGCCGCACCGGGCGACCCGTGAGGGCGGAGATGCCGTTGGCGATGATGGCGCCGACCGTCTGGTAGCGGTTGTCGGCGCCCATCCCTGCCGCTGAGGAGTCGCCCAGCACGACGAACTCGACCGGGTCGCCGATCCCCGCGCCGTAGAGGCCGTTGTCGTCGGGGGCGCCGTCGAAGTGCACGCCGACCACCCGGCGGGCGATCATGGCCTCCGCCTTGAGGACGGCGTAGCCGATCGCCCCCAGGGCTCCGATCCCCGCTGCGACGCCACCCCCGCCGTATGCCGCGGTGGCAGCGATCCTGCGTGCGCGTCGCGCCCGGCTCATCGGACCTCCTGTTCCCCGGCGCTGGTGACACCACCGTAACGACCGCCCCCGACCACCGGTGCCCGAACCCCGCCTGTCCGCCGTCTGAGAGGATGGCCCGCGTGAAGTACGCAGAGCACATCGCCGACCTCGTCGGGAACACGCCCCTCGTCAAGCTCAACAACGTCACCAAGGACGCAGGCGTGGCCTGCACGGTCCTGGCCAAGGTGGAGTACATGAACCCGGGCGGGTCCGTGAAGGACCGCATCGCCCTGCGCATGGTGGAGGCCGCCGAGGCCTCGGGCGAGCTCGAGCCCGGCGGCACCATCGTCGAGCCGACCTCCGGCAACACCGGCGTCGGCCTGGCCCTCGTGGCGCAGCGCAAGGGCTACAAGTGCGTGTTCGTCTGCCCCGACAAGGTCAGCCAGGACAAGCGCGACGTGCTCAAGGCCTACGGCGCCGAGGTCGTGGTGTGCCCCACCGCGGTCGCGCCCGACCACCCCGACTCCTACTACTCGGTCTCCGACCGGCTCGTGAAGGAGATCGAGGGCGCCTGGAAGCCCAACCAGTACGCCAACCCCGAGGGCCCGAACTCGCACTACGCCACCACCGGCCCGGAGGTCTGGGAGGACACCGACGGGAAGGTCACCCACTTCGTCGCCGGCGTCGGCACGGGCGGCACCATCACCGGCACCGGCCGCTACCTGCGTGAGGTCTCCGAGGACCGCGAGGGCGGCCGGGTGCAGGTCATCGGCGCCGACCCCGAGGGCTCGGTCTACTCCGGCGGCTCGGGCCGGCCCTACCTCGTCGAGGGCGTGGGTGAGGACTTCTGGCCGAGCGCCTACGACCCGAAGGTCGTCGACCAGGTGATCGCGGTCAGCGACGCCGACTCGTTCGAGATGACCCGCCGGCTCGCCCGCGAGGAGGGCCTGCTGGTGGGTGGTTCCTGCGGCATGGCGGTCGTCGCGGCCCTGCGCGCGGCCAAGGACCT
>NZ_DATBMI010000170.1:0-10007 GCF_036554925.1 Pedococcus sp. | reverse complement strand
CGCGGTCAGCCTCCTCTTCGAGCAGGGCGGCTCGCCGGAGGCGTCCCAGCCGGCGGCGGCGCTCGCCGCCCAGGGTGTGGGCTTCGTCGGCCTGCGCGCCGACGAGACCGACCCGGCGATCCGCACGCTCGACGCGATCGCCGGCCTGTCACGCCTCGGCGCCCACGACGGGGTGCTCTTCTGGCGGGTCGTGGCGGCCGACGCCGGCGCCGCTGACGACGCGTCCTCGGCGTCCCGCGCCCGCGTCGTGAGCGCCAGGGGCGAGGCGCCCGTCGACGTGACCGGCGACCACGGGCGCACCGTCGCGCAGGTCGCCCCCGCCGCGGGTGCCTCGCTGGTGCTCGCGGAGCCCGCCGGGTGGGCCGGCCACGCCCGGGTGACGCTCGACGGCCGGGTGCTGCGCGCTGCGGAGGGCGCCGCCCAGCCGACCTACGCCCTGCCGGCCGACGGTGGCCGGCTCGTCATCGAGGTCGCCCCCACCCACCAGCTCTGGCGCTGGGCCCAGCTGGGCCTGCTGGCGGCGGTGGCCTTCCTGGCCCTGCCGCTGGGCGGCCGGACGCGAAGGAGCCACCAGTGATCGTGTCCGTCACCGGCCTGGTCCGGACCGTCCTCGCTGCCGGCGCGGGCGCGGGCCTCGTGTATGCCGCCATGCAGGCTCCGGGGGCCGTGGCCCTCGGCCCGTCGTCCAACGCCGACACGAGCATCGAGGGCGGCACCACCACGGTTCGCAGCTCCGCCCTGGTCTGCCCGGGGCCCGAGCTCAAGGGCCTCCCCGGCCTGCCCGACCTGCCCGTGGGGGTGACCGTCTCGGCGGCCGCCGCGCCGGAGCGCGCACTGACCGGGCTGACCCTGCCGCGCGGTGGTGGCGCGTTCTCGATCGGCGCCCTGGCCGGCGGCTCCGCCGTCGCCAAGGCGGAGTCAAGGGGGGTCGTGGCCTCGGCGCCGCTCACCCGGCCCGAGGCGGCGGTGGTCCGCGGCAGCCAGTCCCTCGCGCCGGGCCTGGCCGCGACGCAGGCCTGGCTGGTCGGCACCGGCGACCAGCGCAGCCTCGGCGTGGCCGCCTGCGGGCGGCCGTCCGCGGACTCCTGGCTGCTGGCCGGGGCCGGGGCCGCCGGTCGCCAGGAGCGCCTGGTGCTGACCAACCCGGGTGACAACCCCGTCACCGTCGACGTGACGCTGCACGGCGCGAAGGGCCCGGTCGCCTCGCCCAACGGCAAGGGCGTCGTGGTGCCGTCCAAGGGGCGCACCACGGTGCTGCTGGACTCCATCTCCGGCACCGAGGGCTCGCCCGCGGTCCACGTCGTGGCCGAGGGCGGGCTGGTCCACGCGGTCGTCAACGACTACTGGCTGGACGGCTCGATCTCCGCGGGCAGCGATGACGTGTCCGCGGCGGCACCGCCCTCGCGCAACCAGGTGGTGGCCGCGTTGCCCGTCAACGGCGTGGCGGGGCTGCGCGTCGTCGTGCCCGGCGACGGCGAGGCGGTCGTCCAGGCGCGGGCGCTGACACCCACTGGGCCCAAGGCCCTCCCGAGCGGCGGGGTGTCCCGCGTCCCGGGCGGGACCGTGCGCGACATCAGCCTCACCGGAATGCCTGCGGGCACCTACGCCCTGCAGGTGCGGGCCGACGTGCCCGTCGTGGCAGCCGGCGTCGTCCAGCGCCGCACCTCGATGACGGTGCCGGGCGACTTCGCGTGGAGCAGCTCGACCCCGGCCATCCGGGGGGTGGCGGGCGCGCCGCTGCCCGGCGGTTCGCTGGGCGCGCCGGTGGCGAGCGCGCTCACCCTGGCCAGCACCGGGGCACCGGCCAACGTCGAGGTGGTCACCACCGATGCCGCCGGCACCGCCTCGTCACGGCGGCTCACCCTGCAGGCAGACACCGCGACGAC
Organism: Pedococcus sp.; assembly: GCF_036554925.1. Classification (NCBI taxonomy): domain Bacteria; kingdom Bacillati; phylum Actinomycetota; class Actinomycetes; order Micrococcales; family Intrasporangiaceae; genus Pedococcus; species Pedococcus sp. The sequence goes on along the minus strand of NZ_DATBMI010000170.1, from coordinate 8,121 downwards.
GGTCGACCTCGGGGGCGCCGCCACGGTCTGGGTCCACCGGCTCGCCGGCACGGGCGAGCTGCGGGCCGGGGTCGTGGCGACGGCCACCGACGCCAAGGGCCAGCTGGTCAGCGTGCTGCCGCTCGTGGACGCCGCTCTGCGCACGACCACGGTCGGCCTGCTCGAGGTGCCGGAGTAGGCGCTCAGCCCCTGTCAGCCGAGGCCGTCCACGTCAGCCGAGCCGTCCACGTCAGCCGAGGCCGTCGCCGTAGCGGGGGTCGAGGTCCGACGGGGCGACGCCGAGGAGGGCCGCGACCTGCTCCACGACGACGTCCTGGACGATCGCGGTGAGCTCGCGCGCGTCATGGGCCCGGCTCTCCACGGGGCGCCGGTAGACCACGATGCGCGCCGGCATACGGCCCTGCGCGGGGAACAGGCGACCCAGGGGCACCGCGCTGCTCTCCCAGGGAGCAGGGTCGGTGGGCGGCACGTCCTCGACCGCGAACTCCACCTCGCCGGCGTGGGCGCCGAGGTGCTCCTCCAGCCGCGCCGCCGCGTCCAGGACGAGGTCGTCGAACTGCTCGCGCCGTGTCGCCATCGCGGGGACCGCGGGCCAGGCCAGGGGGCCGCGGCGGCCACGCCCGCGGCGGTCCCTTCGCAGGCGCGGGGGCACCTCGTGCGGTCGTCCGGCAGGGCTCACGAGCGTCATGCTACGTCGTGGCGGGAGCGATCTCGGCGGGCCACGGCGCGCCGTTGGAGTTGTCGCCGGGTCGTGGCATAGAGTCCCCGCGTGAGTCTGACGAGGAGGTGTTCGCGCACCGCGTGCCCCAATGCCGCGATCGCGACCCTGACGTACGTCTACTCCGACTCCACCGCGGTCGTGGGCCCGCTGGCGACGTACGCCGAGCCGCACACCTACGACCTCTGCACCACCCATGCCGAGCGCCTCACCGCGCCGCGAGGCTGGGAGATCGTGCGGCTGTCCGGGGAGTACGTCGAGCCGGAGCCGACCCACGACGACCTGCTCGCGCTCGCGAACGCCGTGCGCGAGGCGGGCAAGCCCCGGCTCACCGAGCACCCGGTGCCGCAGAGTGCCCACGGGCAGGTCGGCCGCACCGACGAGACGGCGTCCGGCGCCGTCGAGACCGGTCGCCGCGGCCACCTGCGGGTCCTGCGCGACCTCTGACTCTCACGGCCCGTGCCGGAGGCCCCCGAACACCGGTGTGGCCGTGCGGCCCGCGGCCACCCTCCGCGGCCGCCCTCCGCGCGTCCCCTGCAGCCGCACGAGCGCCGCACCGCTAGGGTTTCGGGCGTGAATGCCCCCATACTCGCCGACTTCATCAAGGCCTACGACGTCCGCGGCGTCGTTCCAGACCAGCTCAACGTCGATGTCGCCTGGGCCCTCGGCTCGGCCTTCGCCCAGGTGGTCGCCCTGCCGGAGCAGGCCGAGGCCGTGGTCGTGGGGCACGACATGCGCCCGTCCTCGCCGGAGCTGTCCCGCGCCTTCGCGGACGGTGTCGCCGCGCACGGGGTCGACACCATCCTCATCGGGCTGTGCAGCACCGACGGCCTCTACTACGCCAGCGGCGCGCTCGGCCTGCCCGGGGCGATGTTCACCGCGAGCCACAACCCGGCGCAGTACAACGGGATCAAGATGTGCCGGGCCGGAGCCCGCCCGGTCGGCCAGGACTCCGGCCTCGCGCAGATCCGCGACCTCGGCCAGGCCATCCTCGACGGCGGCAACGGCTTCGCGACCGAGGGCACCGAGCCGGGCACCGTCACCGAGCGCGACGTCCTCGGCGACTACGCGGCCTTCCTGCGCTCGCTGGTCGACCTCTCGCAGGTCCGGCCGCTGAAGGTCGTCGTCGACGCGGGCAACGGCATGGGCGGTCACACCGTCCCGGCCGTCCTCGGCACCGGTGCCGGGCTGCCCGCGCTGCCGCTCGAGGTCGTCGACCTCTACTTCGAGCTCGACGGCACGTTCCCCAACCACGAGGCCAACCCGCTCGAGCCGGAGAACCTGCGCGACCTGCAGGCAGCGGTGCGCGAGCACGGCGCCGACATCGGGCTCGCCTTCGACGGTGACGCCGACCGCTGCTTCGTCGTCGACGAGCGCGGCGAGCCCGTGAGCCCGAGCGCCATCACGGCGATGGTGGCCACCCGCGAGATCGCCCGGGAGCGCGAGGCGGGCACGCCCGCCTCGGACGTGCGGATCGTCTACAACGTCATCTCGTCGGCGGCGGTCCCCGAGATCATCGCGGCCGAGGGTGCCAAGCCGGTGCGCACCCGCGTCGGGCACTCGTTCATCAAGGACGAGATGGCCCGGGAGGGGGCGGTGTTCGGCGGCGAGCACAGCGCCCACTACTACTTCCGCGACTTCTGGTTCGCCGACACCGGGATGCTCGCGGCGATGCACGTGCTGGCCGCCCTCGGCTCCCAGCCGGAGCCGCTGAGCCGGCTCATGGCGGCATACAGCAGGTATGCCGCGTCCGGCGAGATCAACTCGACCGTCGCCGACGCGGCGGCGGCCACCGCCACCGTGCGGGAGTGGGCCGAGGGGCAGGGCGCCGAGTTCGACACGCTCGACGGGCTGACCGCGACGCACACCGGCGGCGACGGCGACCCGATGTGGTGGTTCAACCTGCGCGCCTCGAACACCGAGCCGCTGCTGCGCCTCAACGTCGAGGCCGCCGAGGAGGCGACAATGGAGAGGGTGCGGGACGATGTCCTCGCCCTGGTGAGAGGAGAGGCCCGATGACCGAGAAGGCCGCCAGCGCACAGATCGAGCCGTGGCTGCGGGAGATCCTGCGCTGCCCGGCGTGCCACGCGGAGCTCGCCGACGGCGAGGGGCCGTCCGGGCCGGAGCTGCAGTGCACGAACGCCGAGTGCTCGCTCGCCTACCGCATCGACGACGGTGTCCCCGTCCTCCTCGTCGACGAGGCGCGCAAGCCGGCCTGACCGGCACACCCCCATGGCACCCTTCCTCGACGAGCACCGCATCGACAGCGAGGAGTCCATCGCCGCCCTCGACTCGCGGGGCGCCCTGCGGTCCCTCGCGACAGCGGGGGCGCAGGTCCGCGAGGCGCTGACCCTGTCGCAGGACGCCGGCATCGAGCGGGTCGCCGGGGGCGAGCGGCCACGGTCGGTGCTAGTGGCCTCGCTCGGCGGGTCGGCGGTCGTGTGCGACGTGCTCGAGCTGCTGGCCGAGCCCGGGTCTCCGGTGCCGGTGAGCACCCGGCGCAACGTCCCCCTTCCCGGCTGGGTCGGGCCGCTGGACCTCGTCATCGCGGTGTCGCAGTCCGGGCGCGCGGCGGGGCCGCTGGCGCTTGCCGCGGAGGCGGCGCGCCGAGGCGCCTCCCTGCTCACGGTCGGCGCCCCGGAGTCGCCGCTGGCGGACGTCTGCGCGCGCGCCCGTGGGGTGCACATCAACGTCGGGTCGGGCCACGACGGCTCCCGCACGCACCTGTGGTCGATGCTCGCCCCGGTGATGCTGGCGGCGGGCCACCTGGGGCTGGCGGACGTGACGAGTGAGGTGCTGGACGCGGTCGCGGACCGGCTCGACGAACGGGCCGAGGCGTGCCGGCCCGGCTCGGAGTCGTTCGTCAACCCGGCCAAGGTGCTGGCGGCCGACCTCGCCGAGGGGGTGCCGGTGATCCTCGGGGACGGCCCGCTGAACGGCGTGGCGGCGGTGCGCGCGGCCTCGATGCTGGCCCGGACGGCCCGGGTCCCGGCGACCTCCGGCGAGCTGCCGGACGCCGCCTCGCAGATCGTCGCGTGCTTCGACGGGCCGTTCACCACGGCCTACGGCGACCTCGTCGCGAGGCTGGCGGGGAGCCACGGCCCCGACCAGGAGGGCGACGACGTGTCGGTGCACTCCTCGGGCCGCTCTGGCGGCGTCGCGGCGGGGGAGCCCGACATCTTCGCCGACCCCTACCTCGACCCGCCGGCGGGGCCGCGGCTGACCCTCCTCATGCTGCGTGACGCCGTGCCGGACCCGCTGACCCCCGAGGCCGGCGAGTCGGAGGCGATGACGGAGGCCGTCGTGGCGTCCGCGCGAGAGGCCGGAGTGCGCGTCGCGGAGGTGACCGCGGAGCCGGGCCACCCGCTGGTGCGGCTCGCCGGGCAGATCGCGACCACCGACTTCGCGGCGACCTACCTCGCCCTCGGGCTCGGCCTCGACCCGGCCATCTCGCCCCGCGTCGCCGACCTCAGTGAGCGCACGGGCCACCAGTGACGCTGCTCGACCACCTCCCGCCGCCCGGGCAGCGGGATCCCGATGCGCTGTTCGACGCGTTCGTCAGCTGGGCTGCCGCGCAGGGCCTCTCGCTGTACCCAGCGCAGGAGGAGGCGCTGATCGAGGTGATGACGGGGTCGAACGTGATCCTGTCGACGCCGACCGGGTCGGGGAAGAGCCTCGTCGCGACCGGTGCCCACTTCGCCGCGCTCGCGGACGGGACGCGCACGTACTACACGGCGCCGATCAAGGCGCTGGTCTCGGAGAAGTTCTTCGCGCTGTGCGACGTGTTCGGGGCGGCCAACGTCGGGATGCTCACCGGGGATGCCTCGGTCAACGCGTCCGCACCGGTCATCTGCTGCACGGCCGAGGTGCTCGCCAACATCGCGCTGCGCTCGGGCGCCGACCCGGCGATCGGCCAGGTCGTCATGGACGAGTTCCACTTCTACTCCGAGCCCGACCGCGGGTGGGCGTGGCAGGTGCCGCTGCTCGAGCTGGGCAGGACGCAGTTCGTGCTGATGTCGGCGACGCTCGGCGACGTCACGCGGTTCCAGACCGACCTGACCCGGCGCACCGGGCGTGACACCGCTGTGGTCACGTCGGCGGAGCGGCCGGTGCCGCTGTCGTACTCGTGGGCACTGACGCCGCTGCACGAGACGCTGGAGGAGCTGCTCACCACACACCAGGCGCCGGTCTACGTCGTGCACTTCACCCAGGCCGCGGCGCTGGAGCGGGCCCAGTCGCTGATGTCGATCAACGTGTGCTCCCGCGCGGAGAAGGACGAGATCGCCTCTCTCATCGGGAGTTTCAGGTTCTCGGCGGGCTTTGGCAAGACGCTCTCCAGGCTGGTGCGGCACGGGATCGGCGTGCACCACGCGGGGATGCTGCCGAAGTACCGGCGGCTGGTCGAGCAGCTCGCCCAGGCCGGGCTGCTCAAGGTCATCTGCGGGACCGACACCCTCGGGGTGGGGATCAACGTGCCGATCCGCACCGTCGTCCTGACCGGGCTCACCAAGTTCGACGGCTCGCGGCAGCGGCTGCTCAAGGCACGCGAGTTCCACCAGATCGCGGGACGGGCCGGGCGGGCCGGGTACGACACCTCCGGCGCGGTCGTCGTCCAGGCGCCCGAGCACGTGATCGAGAACCACCGCGCCCTGCTCAAGGCGGGGGACGACCCGAAGAAGCAGCGCAAGGTGCAGCGCAAGAAGCCGCCCGAGGGGTTCGTGACCTGGACGCAGGAGCAGTTCGAGCGGCTGGTGGAGGCCGAGCCCGAACCGCTCGTGTCGCGGATGCGGGTCAGCCACTCGATGCTGCTCAACGTGCTGGCCCGCGAGGGCGACCCGGTCGAGGCGATGCGGGCGCTGCTGCGCGACAACCACGAGGACGCGCGCCGGCAGGCTCGGCTGGCGCGGCGGGCGATCGAGATCTACCGCTCGCTGCTCGCGGCCGGCGTCGTCGAGCGGCTCGACACTCCCGACGACGACGGGCGGATGGTGCGCCTGGTCGAGGACCTGCAGTTCGGGTTCGCGCTGAACCAGCCGCTCTCGCCCTTCGCGCTGGCCGCGATCGACGTGCTGGACCCGGAGTCGCCGACCCACGCGCTCGACGTGGTCTCGGTCATCGAGGCGACCCTGGACGACCCGCGCCCGGTGCTGTCGGCGCAGCAGTTCAAGGAGCGCGGCGAAGCCGTGGCCGAGATGAAGGCCGAGGGCATCGAGTACGACGAGCGGATGGAGCTGCTCGAGGACGTCAGCTGGCCCAAGCCGCTGCAGGAGCTGCTCGAGGCCGTGTTCGAGACCTACCGCAGCGGGCACCCGTGGGTCTCCGAGACACCGCTGTCGCCGAAGTCCGTGGTGCGCGACATGTTCGAGCGGGCGATGACGTTCGGCGAGTTCGTGTCCTACTACGGGCTCGCGCGCTCCGAGGGCCTGGTGCTGCGCTACCTCTCCGACGCCTACAAGGCGCTGCGCCAGACGGTGCCCGACTCGGCCAAGACCGACGAGCTGGTCGACCTGATCGAGTGGCTGGGCGAGGTGGTCCGCCAGACGGACTCCAGCCTGCTCGACGAGTGGGAGCAGCTCACCGACCCCGACCTGGTCGCCGACGCTGCCGGTGTGGGAACTGGCGCCGGTGCTGGCGTCAGTGCCGGCGGCGCCTCACTCGAGCCGCGGCCCATCACCACCAACGAGCGGGCCTTCCGCGTGCTCGTGCGCAACGCGATGTTCCGCCGCGTGGAGCTGGCCGCGCTGCGCCGGTGGATCGACCTCGGCGAGCTCGATGCCGCGTCGGGGTGGGACGCCGACCGGTGGCAGGAGGCGATCGAGGACTACTTCGACGAGTACGACTCCATCGGGACCGGCCCCGACGCCCGCGGCCCGGCGCTGCTGCAGATCACCCGGGAGCCGGCACGCTGGCTGGTCCGGCAGGTGATCGACGACCCCGAAGGCGACCACGACTGGGCGATCACCGCCGAGGTCGACCTCGCCGCCTCCGACGAGGCCGGCGAGGCGGTCGTCGCCGTCACGGACTTCGCGCCGACCTGATCCAGCCCAGCGGGGCGGCTCCGCGGCTCAGCCCGACTGGGCCAGCGCGAGCTCCTCGGCGCCGGGCAGCTTGAGCAGCGCAGCGGCGGGCACGAGCAGCTTGCTGCCTCGGAGGCCGCTGCCGATGACGACCTCGCCGGCCGCCACCACCGCGGGGTCGACGAGCACCGGCCAGCCGTCCGGGAGGCCGACGGGCGTGATGCCCCCGAACTCCATCCCGGTCAGGGCCACCGCCTCGTCCTGTGGTGCGAACGAGATCTTGCGGACGTCGAGGTGCCGGCGGACCACGCCGTTGATGTCGGCGCGCATGGTCGCGAGCACCAGCACGGCGGCATACCGGACCTCACCCGCGCGCTTGCCGGCCACCACGACGCAGTTGGCCGAGTGCTCCAGCGGTGAGCCGTATGCCGCGCAGAAGGCGGCCGTGTCGGCGAGCGTCGGGTCGATGGGCGCCACCCGGGCGCCGGGGATCGCCTCGATGGACGCCGCGACGGGAGGGGCGAGGAGCGGGCGCGCCTCCGCCGTGGAGGCACTGGTCCAGGTCAGCTTTCCTTCGGCTGCAGTCACACGGCCGAGGCTACCGATCGGATGGCTCCAGGAGGAGGTAGCCGTCATCGCGGCCGGTCACGACCCAGCCGTCGTCACGTAGAGCCTGACCGAGCGCCGCATCCTCGGGGATGAGGGCCGCCCCCGGCTGGAAGCGGTCGAAGGCGTTGTCCCAGCCGGGTTCGGCAGCCATGACAGCGAAGTACTCCCTGGCTCGGTCCGCCCCGTAGAGCTCGGCACGGGTGTCCGACGTGTGGCGAAGGTTCGGGTGGGACCACATCAGCCACCCACCGAGGACGTCTGCGTTGAAGACCACCGTCCCCCCCGGGAGCGAGGCCAAGGCGGGGTCGAGGCCGTCCGGGACACCACTCGGGGCCTGAGGGCCCGTTACGGCAAGAGCCGCAGCCAGGCCCAGGCTTGCCGCAGCGCCCAGGCCGATCACCACGGTCTCCTTGCGGTGCACCCGGACCCGCGAACGGCCCAGGGCGGAGTCCAGCGCATGAGCCGCCAGGGGGGCCAGGATGATGGCGCCCACCGCGACAGTCCGCATGTACAGGGCTGCGCAGGTGATGCCGAAGGCATAGAGGCAGAGGCCGGCCCAAGGCACGCGCTGTCGGCGCGTGGTCCAGATGATGACCGGAATGGCTGCGAGGGCGAAGGTGGCGATCACCGACGGGCTGTCCAGGGTGGGGCGGCGCCACTCCTGGATGAAGGGGCTGACGGCTCGGATCGTCACGAAGCTCTCGAAGAGCCGGGGGCCGACTGGTGTGAGGGCTGCCGCAAGGACGCTCACCGTGGGTATGGCCGCCAGCCGGAACG
>NZ_DATBMI010000105.1:0-9845 GCF_036554925.1 Pedococcus sp. | reverse complement strand
CAGGCTGACCGTGGCCTGGTCCGCGAGGTTGCTGCGCAGGAGGTGTTCGAGCTCCGGCTGGTCGAACATGTTGGCCCTGGGGTGCCCGTGCCGGCCGCGGTCGCCGGCCCGGTCGAACATCGCGAACACCTGGCGGTTCCGGTCCATCAGCTGCAGCCCACGGGTGGGCCGTGACACCGCGGCGAACCGGTCGCCGATGCCGAGCCGCACCAGGACCCGGTAGATCTCGTCGTCGAGGTGGACGGCCCGCGGCTGGGGGTAGACGCCCTCCCAGCGGTCGAGGACGAGGCAGTCGACGCCGTACTGCCCGAGCAGTGTGGCGGCGGTGAGGCCGACGGGGCCGGCCCCCACGATGACGACGGGAACCGGGTCGGTCCTCGTGCGCTGGGAGCGGTTCACCGCAGGTCTCCGACCATGAGGACCAGGTAGCCCAGGGTCACAAGACCCAGGACGACGGCAGGGGCGGTCTCGCGTATGCCGTCACCGTTGCGCAGGTGGGCGACGAGTGCTCCACCGAGGAGCATGAGGAGTCCCGCGCCGGCCAGGGCACCGATCACCGGGACGAACGCCCCGACGAGCAGGCCGACGACGGCGAGGACCTCGAGAAGCCCGATCCGTCGGTACGCCGAGACGCTGAAGCCGACGTGTTCGGCTCGTGCGCGCATGGCGGGGACCGCGGCGAGCTTGGCGGAGCCGAGGACCGCGAAGGCGACGACCAGCAGGCCGGCGAGAATCGAGGTGGTGGTCATGACGTTTCCAATCTCCAGGCGATGGCGAAGCGGTCGAGTGCTGTCCTGACCGGGGTCTCGTCCGCGCCGAGGGCCAGACCGACGACGACGACGACCGCACCGTCCTCCACGGCTCCTCGGACCCCGGTGACCGAGGGGATGTCGCGGAGCGCGTCGGCGACGACCTCTCGGGTGGCCTCGGCGCGCAAGGCGGGTTTGAACGGCTTGCCCACCAGGGTGGTGGGGAGTGCGTCCAGCACGGTGACGGTCTTGGGGGCTGCCGCCTGTTCGGGCACGTGGTCGCTGGCCCAGCCCCGCAGCTCCTCGGGGGTCGCGGTGGCTCCGGGGGTGAGCGTGACGAACGCCACCGGCACCTCGCCGGCGTGCAGGTCCGGACGACCCACCGCCTGCGCGGCGGTGACCGCCGGGTGTGCCAGGAGCGCGCTCTCGATGACCGCAGGGTCGATGTTGTGACCCCCCCTGATGATCAGGTCCTTGGCTCGGCCCACGAGGTGGATGAAGCCGTCCGAGGTGACCCAGGCCAGGTCTCCGGTGTCCAACCAGCCGTCCCGCAGCTTCCCCAGTCCGTCGAGCACGGGCCTGTCGGCGGTCCGGCCCGTGACGTAGCCGGGGAACACGGTCGGACCGCTGATGGCGAGCACCCCGACCTGGCCGGCCGGCAGGTCGACCCACTCACCGTCGGCGGTGACCTCGACGGCCTTCACCTGCTGGTACGGCAGGCGCTGGCCGACGGACCCGGGACGCGGATGGTGGGGGAAGCTCAGTGCGCTGGCGCACGTGGCCTCGGTGAGACCGTAGCCCTCGACCAGCCGGATGCCGGTGGCGGACTCAAAGCCGTCCCGGACCGCCTGCGGCAGCGGCGAGGCGCCCACGACGGCGAAGCGGAGGCTGCTGATGTCGGCGTCGATCGGGCAGCCGGCCAGGACGGAGTACACGGTGGGCACCGCGCTCATCGTGGTGACCCTGTAGCGCTCGACGAGCTTCCAGAAGTGCGGGTAGAGCGCTTGGTCGCGGTAGCCCTGGGGGCCGGCCCAGACGACCCGGAGACCCCTGAACAGGGGGGCCAGGACGGTGACGAGGAGTGCGTTGACGTGGAAGAGCGGCAGCGCCGCAAACACCACCGCGTCGTCGCGCAGCAGTCCGCTGACCGCGAGCATCCAGGCGTCGCTGACCTCGTTGGCGTGGGTGTGCGCAGCGAGCTTCGGCATACCCGTCGTGCCCCCTGTGTGGAAGAGCGCGGCGAGGTCCGTGGCCGAGGGTGCGTCACCCACGAAGATCTCGTGCGGCTGCTCCGCCGCGAGGGCGGACAGGTGGCCGACGCGCACGCCGCCGATCGGGGGCAGCTCCGCCTCGGCCGGGCCTGCCCGCGTCGGGCCCAGGGCGAGGAGGGCTTCCAGCCCGGCCTCGACGGCGAGCTCCCGTGCCCTCCCCCACACCTCCGGTGCGAGATCGGGACCGGCGGCCACGAGGACCCGGGCGCCGGACCTGCGCAGGAGCTCGGCGATGTGCTCCCCGGACAGCCCGCTGTTGATCGGTGCCGCGGTCCCGGCGAGCTCAGCGGCCAGGGTTGCTGTGACGAGCTCGTCGCAGTTGGGAGCCAGGAGGGCGACCCCGTCCGTTCGACGCACCCCCAACGCGTGGAGCGCGTTGGCGTAGCGATGCACATCGGTCAGCAACCGGGCGTACGTTCGCTCCACCGGCTGGTCCCACCGTTCGCCGTCCGGGAGCACGGACAGGGCGACGCGGTCAGGCCACAGGCCGGCGGCTCGGACGAGGAGCTCGTACGTCGTGCCCGGCAGGCAACGGTCGGCCAGCGGCAGAGCCTCGATCGCGGGCAGGTCGTCCGGCCCGTCGCACGTCGGCCAGAGCAGGTGGCTCATCAGGCGGCCCTCACGACGGTGCGTTGCCGGCCGAGGTCGATCGCACCGTCATCGGTGCCGATGGCCACCTCCACGACGTCGCCGTGCTTGAGGTACCCGGGGTTCTGGGCCTGCCGCTTGAAGAAGATCTTCCACTTCAGCGCGGGGGGCAGGAACGCGGCGATGAGCTCGGCCGGCTTCGGCGGTGCGCTCAGGGCGGTGCCCTCCGGCGTCCCGGTGAGGAGCAGGTCACCGGCCTCCATCCGCTGGAACCGGCTCAGCGCCTGTAGTGCCTCGAGCGGGGAGTAGATCATGTCGTCGTCGACGGACGAGTCCTGGCGCAGCCCGCCGTTGACCCAGAGGCGCAGGCGCAGGTCGCCGAACCGCGCGAGCTCGTCGCCGTCGAGCAGGACCAGCGCCGGCCCGACCGGCGTGAAGGTGGGGTAGGACTTGGACTCGTAGAACTGGGTCTTCGGCAGCTGCACGTCTCGGGCCGAGACGTCGTTCGTCACCACCAGTCCGGCGACGAACGAGGTCCAGTTGTCCGCCGTCAGCTGGGTGCCCACAGGCAGCTCACGCCCGATCACCAGACCGATCTCGACCTCGTAGTCCAGGCAACGCACGTGACCGGGGCGGACGATGTCGTCGAACGGGCCGCTGATCGAGCCCGATGTCTTGCGGAAGAACGTCAGCGGGATGGTGTCCGGGTTGAGGCCGGCGTCCTTCACGTGACTGGTGAAGTTGGTCATCTGGGCCACCACCCGGCAGGGTGCCGTCACCGGGGAGACCAGGTCGAGCGTGGCCGGGTCGACGGTCTCCGTGCTGCCGCGGGCGGCCGCGATCATCTCGGGCTCGGCGAGCAGCCCGCCGGTGGTCGTGGCGTCGGTGGCGATGCGGGTGGCGCCGGCAGGGGTACGAACCCACCAGGCGTCGGGCGTACGAAGAATCGTGGTGCTCATGAACTCGTCACTTTCAGGAGGCCGCGGAGGCGGGTCAGGTCGAACTCGTTGTCTTCGCGCAGCGAGCGAGCCATCGACACCAGCTCGTGCACCGCGTCTCGTCCCGGGGTGAGGCCCAGGAAGTCCTTGGTTGCCGGCGGCCCCCACTGGGCCAGCCCGGACACCGTCATCGGCGACCAGCCAGGCTCCAGGGTGGAGTCGAACAGGTCACCGTCCGCGAAGTGCTCGACGAGGAGCCCGTCAGGGTCGCGCCAGTAGTCGAAGATCTGGCTGCCCTCGATGTGGCGACCGATCCCCCAGGAGCGGTGGAAGCCCCGATCACGCAGGTACTCCCCACCCGCGGCCAGCGCGTCGAGGTCTCCCACCTGGTACGCCGAGTGCACGTACCGGTTCCGGGGGCCGAGCATCATGGCCAGCGTGTGGTGGTCGGTGGGAGTCATGCCGCGGTCACAGCGGATGAAGCTCATGGTCGGGCCGCGCTCACGCTGTCCCTCGTAGTACTTGAAGTCGCTGACGATGAGACCCAGGTGCTCCAGGTACCAGTTCAGCGTCTCGAGGTACCTCGTGGTCTGCAGCACGACGTGGCCCAGCCGTTGGATCCGGGCGGGCTCACGGTGCGGGCGCTGCGGGGCGTTCGCGCGTCGCGCGTCGTGACCGAAGTTGAAGACCTGTGTCGTCTGGCCCGGCAGGGCTGCGAGCTCGTGGGTGCCGGCGACAACCCGGACCACCGCCCCGCTCGGATCGGTCAGGCCCACGGCGATCCCTCCGATGCTCTCGGGCAGCTGCTCGACCCTCGCTCCGGTGGCATCGGCGAGCCGCAGCACGTCGGTGGAGTCCGTGGCGCGGAAGGCCGCGCCGACGTACGTCGAGCGAGGCCCGCGACGCACGATCACGCACGGTGCGCCGCTGTCGGTCCCGCGCAGCTGCAGCTCGTCCGCCGTCCGGCTCACGGTGGTGAACCCGAACGCCTGCGCGAAACGCTCCGAGGCGGCCAGGTCGGGCTTGACGAACTCGAGCCAGGCCAGGTCGAGCACCTTGACGATCGGGTTCCTCGCCCGGCCCGGATGCTCGGCAGGCAGCGCACCCTGTTCGCTGTGCAGGTCGTTGTGCGTCCCGTGGTGACTGGTCATCTGCTGCTCCTCAGGTATGCCTTTCTGACGGAATCGTCACTCATGAGCATGGGCTCAGTCAAGTGTTTCTGAGGTAATCGTCATTTCTGACTGGCCAGCGCTAGGATGGCCGCACCCAACGTGCGACAACGACGCCGAGGACGGCCATGAGCAACACACCAACGCAGCAGACCAACCGGCTGGACCGCCGCAAGGCCAGGACGCGGGCGGCTCTCATCCGGGCCGCCCAGACGCTCATCGCCGAGGGCCGCATGAACGTGCCGATCCTGGAGATCACCCAGGCCGCTGACGTGGGGATGGGCTCCTTCTACAACCACTTCGACTCCAAGGAGCAGCTGTTCGAAGCTGCCGTCGAGGCCGTGATGGACGGGTACGGCCAGCTGCTCGACGAGCTGACCGCCGACATCGAGGACCCCGCGGAGGTGTTCGCCTGCAGCTTTCGGCTCACCGGGCGGCTCTACCGCCGGGAGCCGGAGCTCAGCCGGGTCCTCCTCAACAACGTCCTCCGGCTGCTCAGCGCCGACACCGGCTTGGCGCCGCGCGCGCGCCGTGACATCGCGGCCGCCGTGGAGGCCGGACGCTTCGACGTCGAGGACCTCGACGTCGCGGTCACCATGACCGCCAGCGCCCTGCTCGCGCTCGGTCAGCTCCTGCACGACCAGCCGGAGCGCGACGTCGAGGAGACCACCGACCGGGTGACGGAAGACCTGCTGCGCATGCTCGGCGTCCCCCGACGGCAGGCCCAGCGGATCTGCTCGCTGCCCCTGCCGGACATCGACGCGCTGCGAGGCGACGGCTCAGTCGCCTGACGACCCCACCCGCCAGCACCTGCGCGAAACCACTCGCTCCCTGCACTGTCGTCCTGCACTGTCGCGTTCGTCATACTGACGAATTCCTCAACATCGAAGTAATCTTCACTCAATGGCCGGTCCCACCGGGGCCTGGCCCCGACACGACGCCACCCCTGGCCATGAGGAGATCCTTCGATGAGCACCATCACCACCCCCAGGCTCGCCGAGAGCGGCCCTCCCCTCGATGCGCTCCTGGTCGACGCCCTGAGCCCCCTGCGCCGCTTCGCCCCCGACATGTCGACGGCGAAATGGGCCATCTCCCTCGCGCGCAAGCCAGAGGTCACCGCGCGGCGGCTGGGCGGGCTGGGCGCCGAGGCCGGGCGCATCCTGACCGGCAGCTCCGCCGTGGCGCCGCATCGCCGGGACCGCCGGTTCACCGATGTCGCCTGGACCGACAACCCGTTGCTGAAGCGGCTGGTCCAGCTCTACCTGGCGGGCGGCCACACGGCTGAACAGCTGGTGACCGACGCCGACCTCGACCCGCGTGACCGTCACCGCGTCCGCTTCCTGCTCGAGAACGTCATCGAGGCGGCCGCTCCCAGCAACCTCCCACTGGTCAACCCGGCCTCTGCCAAGGCCGTCATCGACACGGCAGGGCTGAGCCTGGTGCGCGGGGGCAAGCAGCTGGTGAAGGACCTGGCCTCGGCTCCGCGCGTGCCGGAGATGGTCGACAGCAGCGGCTTCGTCCTGGGCGAGAACGTCGCGGCGACGCCAGGCGCGGTCATCCTCCGCACCGAGGTGATGGAACTGATCCAGTACGCCCCTCAGACCGACGAGGTCTACGAGGTCCCCACGCTGGTGGTCCCGCCCACGATCAACAAGTACTACGCGCTCGACCTCGCCCCGGGGCGGAGCGTCGTGGAGTTCGGTGTCCGGCAGGGCAGGCAGGTGTTCGTCATCTCCTGGCGCAACCCGGACTCGCGGCACGCCTCGTGGAACCTCGACACCTACGTTCGCGCCGTCCTCGACGCCCTGGAGGCCGTCGAGGAGGTCACGGGCAGCGCGCGGACGGTGCTCGGCGGAGTGTGCTCCGGCGGCATCCTCGCGAGCATGGCCGCGGCCTACCTCGCCGGTGTCGGCAGGCAGGACCGGCTGGCCGCGCTCTGCCTGGCGGTGACGGTCATCGACAACGACGATGCCGGGACGGTGTCCGCCCTCGTCGACGACCGCCTGGCGCGTCGGGCCAAGGCGAGGTCGGCGCGCAAGGGGTACCTCGACGGCCGGGAGCTCGCCGAGGTGTTCGCGTGGCTCCGGCCCGGCGACCTGGTGTGGAACTACTGGGTCAACAACTACCTGCTCGGCAGGCGACCGCCGGCCTTCGACATCTTGTTCTGGAACTCCGACACGACCCGGATGACCGCCGCACTCCACGCCGACTTCGTCGACCTGGCGATGGAGAACTCGCTGGCCCGGCCAGGAGGGCTCACCGTCCTCGGCGTGCCGATCGACCTGGGCAGGATCACCGTGGACTCCTATGTCGTGGCTGGCATCGCCGACCACCTCACCCCGTGGGAGAGCTGCTACCGGAGCGCCCGGCTCCTCGGCGGTACGACCCGTTTCGTCGTGTCCACCAGTGGTCACATCGCCGCCCTGGTGAACCCGCCGGGCAACCCCAAGGCCTCCTTCCACGCCAACGACGAGCTGACGTCCGACGCCAAGAGCTGGCTCAAGGGCTCCGACATCCACGAGGGCACCTGGTGGACCGACCTCGGCGTGTGGCTCGACGAGCGATGCGGCGCGCAGCGTCCGGCGCCCCAGGAGCTCGGGTCGCGCCGCCTGAGCGTGCTCGCGGAGGCCCCCGGCACCTACGTCCTCGACAGGTGACCACGTTCCTCCGGGTCCGGGTGCTCGGTCACGAGGTCCGGGTCGCCGTCCGGCCGGGCACCGCCCCCGGTCCGCCCCTGGTGCTCTGCAACGGCATCGGGGCCAGCCTCGACCTGCTGCAGCCGTTCGTCGACGAGGTCGACCCACGCATCGAGGTGGTCACGTTCGACGTGCCCGGCGTGGGCGGCTCCCCCGTTCCCAAGGTGCCGTACAACTTCGCACTGCTGGCGTGCCTCGTCGCGGCGCTGGTCGACCGCCTCGGCTACGACCGTTTCGACGCGCTCGGCATCTCCTGGGGCGGCGGCCTGGCCCAGCAGCTGGCGTTCCAGTACCCGCGTCGCTGCCGACGGCTGGTGCTGGTGAGCACCGGCACCGGGATGTTGATGGTGCCGGCCCGCCTCAGCGTTCTCCGCAGGATGCTCACCCCCCGGCGTTACCGCGACCCGGCGTACGCCAAGGCCATCGCACCGGCGCTCTACGGCGGCCAGATGCGTCGCCGGCCCGACGAGGCACGGCACGTGCTGTACGAACAGGAGCGCCTCGGGCCCAGCGCCGGCTACTTCCTCCAGCTCCTCGCCGGTGTCGGCTGGTCGAGCCTCCCGGCCCTGCCGCTCATCCGCCAGCCGACCTTGGTCCTCGCGGGGAATGACGACCCGGTCATCCCTCTGGTGAACGCGCGGATCCTGCGCGCACTGCTGCCGCACGCCACGTTGCACGTCTTCGACGACGGCCACCTCGGGCTGCTCACCTCCGCCGACGAGCTGGGCCCGATCGTCTCGCGCTTCCTGATCTCTCCCGACGGTGAGAACGCCCCGCGCCGCAGCTGACGACGCATCCGAACCCTTGACCTCCCCGCATTACTGACGATATCGTCAATAATGCAGGGACAGTACAAGAGGACCCCATGGGGTCTGAACCCGACGAAGGTGGTAACACATGACGCAGCACACAGACTTCTACCGGCGGCTGGAGGCCCTGCAGCAGCGGGTCGCGAAGGTCACGTCAGCAGTGCAGACGGCCGCATCCGAGTCCGATGCCCAGCTCAAGGAGCGGATCGACCAGGCTCAGGCGGACCTGGACCAGTCGGTCCAGGACGCACGGCAGGAGGTCTCAGAGGCCGCCGACGATGCTCGGGCGAAGTGGGCGCAGCTGAAGGCTGACGCCGCGGCCAAGATGAGCGACGTGAAGGCGAACATCGACAAGCGGACCCGTCAGGTGGACGCCAAGGTCGCCGCGAACGATGCGGACTGGGCCGAGGCTGACGCGGCCGAAGCCCTCGACTTCGCCGACTGGGCGGTCGAGAACGCGCAGCTGGCCATCCTCGACGCCATCCACGCCCGCGCCTACGCCGTGAAGCTCGCCGAGGCCGCGGACACCCTGTAGCCACCCATCGGACTGGCGGTCGGAAAGCTCACCGCCTGATGGCACTCGCGCCGCGGGCCGCGGTCTCACACGCCTCGCGCCGGGCACGGGACAAAGGAGTAGCTGTGACAACTCACCACCCGGAACCGGCCAGCCCGGCGCTGCTGCGGCATCTCCGTGAGCGCAACCAGCGCCGGGAGAACCGGGCTGCCGACCAGATCACGCGGTTCGCCGGTTCCATGACGTTCGTGTACATCCATGTCATCTGGTTCGGCTTGTGGATCGGTTTCGGCGTCGAGGACTATCCCTTCGGACTGCTGACGATGATCGTGTCGTTGGAGGCCATCTTCCTGTCGACATTCGTCATGATCAGCCAGAACCGTGCCGACGAGAGGCGCCAGGTGATCGCGGACGAGGCTTGGCGGACAGTCCAGGAGGAGGAGCAACAGAACGAGAGGCTGCTCCGCCTGTCCAACGAGATCCTCGATCTCACCAAGGAGATCCATGCGGCGCGCGCTTCCGTCACGCCGACAGGTCCTCCCCCAGATCGGTGAGAGTGGACGTGGCGACGCGGGAGAGCCCGATGACGGCTCCGGCCGGAATCCGCGGCGTCCCCAGGCGTAGGCTCGCCACGGCACGACAGGAAGTGGTGACGCGGGGAGCAGCGACATGAACCGGCCGCCCGATCCAGCACCTCGGCACTCGGCTCCGATGAGCCGTGGCTGGCGCCCGGTCGAGCCTCCTCGACGGCCTGTGCTGTTCGTCAACCCCCGGTCAGGTGACGGCGCGGCGTCCCGCACCAAGATCGTCGAGCGGGCCCGCGAGCACGGTGTGGAAGCAGTGACCCTCCGTCCCGGCGACGACCTGGGGACACGCGTCCTCGAGGTCGTGGCCGATGGCGCAGATTCGCTCGGGGTAGCGGGCGGCGACGGGTCGCTCGCGGTCGTGGCAGCAGTCGCGGCGGCGCATGGGCTGCCCTTCGTCTGCGTCCCCTGCGGCACACGCAACCATTTCGCGCTCGACCTCGGTGTGGACCGCCAGGACGTGGCTGGGGCTCTTGACGCGTTCACCCATGGGGTGGAGCGCCTGATCGACGTGGGCGAGGTGAACG
>NZ_DATBMI010000071.1:0-2868 GCF_036554925.1 Pedococcus sp. | reverse complement strand
CGGCGACGCGGGCGTGCCGTTCATCTACAAGTCGTCCTACGACAAGGCGAACCGATCCTCGGTGCGGTCGTACCGCGGCCCCGGCCTCGCCCAGGGGCTCCGGATTCTCCAGAAGGTCAAGGACGAAACCGGGCTCGCCGTGCTCTCGGACGTCCACGACGTGTCGGAGGTCGCGCCGGCCGCGGAGGTGCTCGACGTCCTGCAGGTGCCCGCCTTCCTCTGTCGCCAGACCGATCTCATCCTGGCCTGCGCCCGGAGCGGGCGCCCGGTCAACGTGAAGAAGGGGCAGTTCGTGGCGCCGCGCGACATGCGCAACGTGGTGGAGAAGGTTCGCTCGGCGGGCAGCGAGGACCTCCTGCTGACCGAGCGTGGAACCAGTTTTGGTTATAACAATTTGATAGTGGACTTCCGGGGCCTTCCCATCATGCGTGAGCTCGGGTATCCGGTCGTCTTCGACGCGACCCACTCGGTGCAGCTGCCGGGCGGGGAAGGGGACCGCTCGGGCGGCGAGCGCCGCTACGTGCAGGCCCTCGCCCGGGCCGCGGTCGCGGTCGGCGTGGACGCGCTCTTCATGGAGATGCACGAGGATCCCGACCGCACCCTCGAGGACGGCCGGCCCCTCTCGGACGGCCCCAACATGCTGCGCCTGGACGATCTCCCGCGGCTGCTCGAGGAGCTGGGGGCGATCGCGGCGGGGCTCGGGACGGCCTGATGGATCGCGCGCGCATCCTGGGGCTGGCCGAGCGGGTGCTGCGCCTCGAGGCGGAGAGCGTGCTCGGGCTCCTGCCGCGGCTCGACGATCGCTTCGTCGAGGCGGTGGCCCTGCTCCACCGCTGCCGGGGGCGCGTGATCGTCACCGCCATGGGCAAGTCGGGCATCATCGGACGCAAGATCGCGGCCACCCTCGCGAGCACCGGCACGCCCGCCTACTTCCTGCATCCCGCCGAGGGCGTGCACGGGGACCTGGGCATGGTGGCGCGCGGCGACGTGGTGCTGGCCGTGTCCAACTCGGGCGAGACCGACGAGGTCCTGGCGGTGTTGCCCGCGATCAAGCGGCTCGGGCTGCCCCTGCTGCTCCTCACCGGCGACCCGGCCTCCACGCTGGCCCGGCAGGCCGACGTCGTGCTGAACGTGGGCGTGGCCGAGGAGGCCTGCCCCATGAACCTGGCCCCGACCTCGAGCACCACTGCCGCGCTCGCGATGGGCGACGCCCTCGCGATGGCGCTGCTGGACGTGCGCGGCTTCGGGCCGGACGACTACGCGGCCCTGCACCCGCGGGGCACGCTTGGCTGGAAGGCCCTCTTCCGGGTCGCCGACCTCATGCACACCGGCCCCGCGGTGCCGGTCGTTCCCGAGCAGGCGACCATGAAGGAGGCCATCGAGGAGATGAGCGACAAGGGCCTCGGCATGACCACGGTGGTGGACGGGGCCGGGCGGCTGGTCGGCGTGGTCACCGACGGTGATCTGCGGCGGCAGCAGCTCGCACACGGTCCGGCGCTGCTCGAGCGGCGGGTCGGCGAGTGCATGACCCGCCAGCCCAAGGTCATCCGGGAGGACGAGCTGGCCGCCCGGGCGCTCGCTTTGATGGAGGGCCGCATCACCAGCCTGGTGATCGTGGGCCCGACCGGGGCGCCCGCCGGCGTGATCCACCTCCACGACATCCTGCGCGCCAAGATCGTGTGAGGGCCGCGCCCCGGGCCTCCCGCGTCCGCCTGCTCGTCCTCGACGTGGATGGTGTGCTCACCGACGGCGGCCTGTTCGTGAGCGCCTCCGGCGAGGAGACCAAGCGCTTCCACGTCCACGACGGCCTCGCGATGGTGGCCGCCCGCAAGGCGGGTCTCACGATCGCGGTGCTCTCCTCGCGCGCGTCCGCGGCGGTCACCCGGCGCATGGCCGAGCTCGGCGTGAGCGAGGTGCACCAGGGCGTGGCCGACAAGGCGGGTGCGCTCGATGCCCTGCGCGAGCGCCTCGGGCTGGCCGCCTCCGCGGTCGCCATGATGGGCGACGACCTGTCGGATCTGCCCGCGATGGCCCGCGCCGGCCTCGCGCTGGCGCCCGCCAATGCCGTGCCGGAGGTCAAGCGCGCCGCGCACTGGGTGGCCCGCCGTCGTGGGGGTGACGGTGCCGTGCGGGAGGCCGTCGAGATGCTGCTAAAGGCCCGTCGCGCTTGGCCGCCTCCGGCCTAGTCCTCGGTCGTCCGTTCTTCGTTTGCCTCGACCGCGAAGACTGTGTTAGCGTGGCATGGAGCTTGCTATGAGGAAGGCCCCGTTCATAGTTCTGACGTTCGTCGTGATATTCGTATCCGTGGTGGTGGGCGTGCTCGTCCACCGGGCCCGGCTACCTCGGACGATCCCCGTCGAGGCCGCCACCACGAATGCCGACTACCGGCTCAAGCAGGTGCGTCTGCAGGAGACGGGCGGTGACGGGTCGCGCTGGCAGCTCGACGCCGAGTACTCCGAGACCTTCGAGGAGCACAACACGACGACGATGAAGAAGGTGGTCATCAAGGTGGACGAGCGCTCCAAGAGCCTGGCGAAGCCGCGCACGTGGACGGTGACCGGCGACGAAGGTCAGCTCAACCAGGAGACCAAGGACGTCGAGCTGCGCGGCAACGTGGTCCTGATCTCGAGCGACGGCCTCCGGCTGGAGACCGACCGGCTCCGCTGGGCCGCCGAGGAGCAGCGCGCCTGGACCGACGCGCCGGTGACGATCTACCAGAACGGCACCGTCGTGCGCGGGACCGGCTTCGAGTCGCGGGTGGCCGAGGAGACCACGCGCATCAAGGGCCGCGTGCGCGCCATCTTCAAGCGGAGCACTTCCCCCGAGGGGGCCAGGCCCGGGCGCTCATGAGGCGACGCCTCACGCAGG
>NZ_DATBMI010000219.1:0-3856 GCF_036554925.1 Pedococcus sp. | reverse complement strand
ACGTCGGCGAGGGCGATGATCTCCTCGACACGTTCGCGGACGTGGTCGAGGTCGCCCATGATGTCGGGACGGAGGTTCGGGTCGTAGGAGATCGTGGCCCGTTCCCGCGCGGAGCGGAGCGTCTCCAGGACGGAGGTGGCGCCGGGCTCGAGGACGGCCGCGATGGACCCCGTGTGGACGTGCGTCGCCCCGGCGGGGATCCTCACCCGCGGCAGGTCCCAGTGCAGGTCGAAGGTGTACTCCGCCGCGCCCGTGGCATCGAGGTGGGCCTCGGCCACCGACGTGGAGGGTGCCGCGGTGCTGGCCGCGGTCAGAGAGACACCGTGCCGGGTGAGGTGGTTCGCGACGCGGGCGCCGCGCTCGTCCTGGCCGAGCCGGGTCGCGAAGTCGACCTTCTGGTCGAGGCGGGCGAGGCCCACGGCGACGTTGGCCGGGCTGCCCCCGGGGTGCTCGGAGACGTCGCCATCGGTGTCGCGGACACGGTCGATGAGGGCCTCCCCGATCACGAGCATCCGCTCGCTCACGACGGGCTCCCCGCGCCGCCGGAACGGCCGTGGTCGAAGTCGATGGCGCTGTACGCCCGGAGCTTGTCCAGGCGGTGGTGGCTCTCGATCAGCCGGATCGTGCCCGACTTGGACCTCATCACCAGGGAGTGGGTGGTCACGCTGCCGGCGCGGTAGCGCACGCCGCGCAGGAGCTCGCCGTCGGTGATGCCCGTGGCGACGAAGAAGCAGTTCTCGCTCGTGACGAGGTCATCGGTGGCCAGCACCGCGTCGAGGTCGTGGCCGGCGTCGAGGGCGCGCTGCCGCTCGTCGTCGTCCTTGGGCCACAGCCGCCCTTGGATGACGCCGCCCAGACACTTGATGGCACAGGCGGCGATGATGCCCTCGGGGGTGCCGCCGACGCCGAGGAGCAGGTCGATGCCGGTGTCGTCGCGGGCCGCCATGATGGCGCCCGCCACGTCGCCGTCGGAGATGAAGCGGAGCCGGGCGCCCGCCTCGCGCACCTCGCGTGCCAGCGGTTCGTGCCGGGGCCGGTCCAGCATGACCACCGTGACGTCCTCGGGCGTCTCCTTCTTCGCCTTGGCGATCCGGCGGATGTTCTCCTTGACGGGCAGCCGGATGTCGACCACGTCGGCCGCCTCCGGGCCGGTGACGAGCTTGTCCATGTAGAAGACCGCGCTCGGGTCGTACATGGAGCCGCGCTCCGAGACCGCGAGGACCGAGACGGCGTTCGACTGGCCCTTGGCCGTCAACGTGGTGCCGTCGATGGGGTCCACGGCGACGTCACACTCGGGTCCGTTGCCGTCACCCACCCGCTCGCCGTTGTAGAGCATCGGCGCGTCGTCCTTCTCGCCCTCGCCGATGACGACCACGCCGTTCATGGAGACCGTCGAGATCAGCGTGCGCATGGCCTCGACCGCCGCGCCGTCCGCGCCGTTCTTGTCGCCGCGCCCCACCCAGCGGCCACCGGCCATGGCGGCGGCCTCGGTGACGCGGACCAGCTCGAGCGCCAGGTTGCGGTCGGGCGCCTCGCCGCTGACCCGCAGCGGGTTGGGCAGGGTGTGCTCGGACATGCGGCATTTCCTTCACGCGGCAGCGGGTGATGGCGCTGACTCTAGCCAAGGCGGGCCGGTTGGCGCCGGGCGGAGGGGGTCAGGGACCATAGGGGGGTGAGCACGCCGTCCCCCCGCAGTTCCTACGCCTCCGGCTCGGTCGCCAACATGATCCGGTCGATGCTCGTGGTCGCCGGTCTCGTGGCCGTGCTCATCGCCGTCGTCCCGCGCGTCAACAACGTCTCGCAGCCGCCCGTCGACGTGGCCGCCGCCTCGGTGGAGGTCGCGCGGGAGAGCGGGTGGAGCATCTCGGTGCCGGCGGGACTGCCCGAGGGCTGGAAGGCGACCAGCGTGCGCCACGTGCGCAGCACCGACGGACTGATGACCTGGCACGCCGGGTACCAGTCGCCGACCGGCAACTACGTGGCGCTGGAGCAGACCAAGGACGCCACCAGCGGGTGGATCGAGGCGCAGACCAACCGGGCCCGGCGCACCGGTGAGATCGAGGCCGCGGGGCGGACCTGGGCGACCTTCGAGCGCACCCCGAAGATCCAGCGCAGCCTGCTCGCGCAGGGCACGTCGGCCGACGGGCTGACCACCCTGATCACCGGCACGGGCACCTTCGAGGAGCTCACGGCGTTCGCGGAGGCCCTGGAGCCGGTTCGGACCCCCGAGCCCTGAGCAGCCCTGAGCAGCCCGGAGCAGCCCGGAGCAGCCCTGCCGGCTACTCCTCGGTGGCGGTGAGGCTCGCCTCGGCGTCGTCGAGCCAGGTGCTGCAGTGCGCGGCCAGGGCCTCACCCCGGCGCCACAGGCGCATGCTCTCCTCCAGGGCGACCTGGCCGCCCTCGAGCTGGGCGACGATGCCGATGAGCTCGTCGCGGGCGGCCTCGTAGGGGAGGTCGGCGACGTCCGGGAACTCGTCGCTCGTGCTGGCTGCGGCGCTCTCGGGGCTCGTGGGCATGGCCCCCACCCTACGGCGACCCGCCGACGGCACCGCCCGGCAGACCCACCGCGCGGGCCGCGAAGTCTCCCCGGGCCACCTGGACGCGCAGGAGCTCGTCCACCTCGACCTCGGCGGGGTCCGTCACGACGTGGCCGTCGCGGTGCTGCACCACGGCATACCCCCGCTCCAGCGTCGACAGGGGCGAGAGGGTGCGGACCTGTGCGCGCAGGTGGGCGATGTGGTCTGTGGCGCGGTGCACCGCGGCCAGCGTGCGGTGCCGCGCGCGCCGGGTGAGGGCATCGACCTCCTCCCGCCGGGCCCGGAGCATGGCGGTCGGGTCGGCCATCACGGGGCGTGAGCGGAGGGCGACGAGGTGGCGGCGCTCGCTGTCGACACGGGTCGAGAGGGCGCGCCGCGTGCGCTGGCGGGCCTGCTCGACCGACTGGCGTTCCCGGGCGGCATCGGGCACCACCCGTTTGCCGGCGTCCGTGGGCGTCGAGGCGCGCCAGTCGGCGACGTGGTCGAGCAGGGGCGTGTCGACGTCGTGCCCGATCGCGCTGACGACCGGGGTCCGAGTCGCGGCGACCGCGCGCAGCAGGCTCTCGTTGCTGAAGGGCAGGAGGTCCTCGACCGAGCCGCCGCCCCTGGCGATGACGATGACGTCCACCGCTGGGTCCGCGTCGAGCTCCTCGAGCGCTGCCGTCACCTCGGTGACGGCCGTCGGCCCCTGCACGGCGACCTCCCGGATCGCGAACCGCACGGTCGGCCATCGCCGCCGGGCGTTCTCGACCACGTCCTTCTCGGCGGCGCTCGCCCGGCCGCAGACCAGCCCGACGGTGCGGGGGAGGAAGGGCAGCGGCTTCTTGCGCTCCGGGTCGAACAGGCCCTCCGACGCGAGAGTGCGCTTGAGGTGCTCGATCCGGGCGAGCAGCTCGCCGACACCCACGGGCCGGATCTGCCGGGCATCGAGCATGAGCGAGCCCCGCTGGGTCCAGAACACCGGTTTGGCCTGCAGGACGACCCGCGCTCCCTGGTCGAGCGGTGCCGGCATGGCGTCGAGGGCGTTGACCTGGATGGCCACGGAGAGGGACATGTCGACGTCCGGGTCACGCAGGGTGAGGTATGCCGTGCGGGCGCCGGGACGGCGGTTCAGCTGGACGACCTGTCCCTCGACCCACAGCACGGACATCTTCTCGACGTAGTCCGCGATCTTCAGGCTGAGCAGCCGCACCGGCCAGGGCTGCTCAGCCGTGGTGTCGGCGGCCCGCTCGGGCAGGTCTGGCGGCGTCACGGACGTCACTCTAGGAGCCGGCGCCCACGCCGCACCGTCGCACCACGCCCGGACGCGCCCGGACGAG
>NZ_DATBMI010000217.1:0-9252 GCF_036554925.1 Pedococcus sp. | reverse complement strand
CAGTGAGGCGGCGAGGTTGACCGTGACCGAGGACTTGCCGACGCCGCCCTTGCCGGAGGCCACGGCATACACGCGGGTGAGGCTGCCCGGCCGCGCGAAGGGGATCTCGCGCTCGGGGGTGCCGCCGCGCAGCTGCTGGCGCAAGGTGGTGCGCTGGTCGTCGCTCATCACGCCCAGGGTGACCTTGACGCCGTTGACGCCCGGCACCTTGGCCAGTGCCACGGTCGTGTCCTTGGTGAGGGTGTCCTTCATCGGGCATCCCGACACGGTGAGCAGGATCGTCACCGCCACGTGCCCGGCCTCGTCGACCGACACGCTCTCGACCATGCCGAGCTCGGTGACCGGCTTGCGGATCTCGGGGTCGATGACCGTCGACAGGGCCTCGTAGAGGGCGTCGTCGGTCACAGGGGCAGTGGGGGCGGACATGCCCCCATGCTAGGTCGCGGCCTGCTCGGGGGCGGAACCGGCCGCGTCCGCGGCGGTGTCGCCCTCGTCACGCCGGCGCACCTCGAGGCCGCGCTCGTCGAACTCATCGAGCAGGCCGCGCAGCTCGGACCGCACGAAGTCGCGGGTTGCGGTGTCGCTCATCGCCAGCCGCAGCGCGGCCACTTCGCGGGTGAGGAACTCGGTGTCGGCGAGGTTGCGCTCGTCGCGGGCGCGGTCCTGCTCGAGGGCCACCCGGTCGCGGTCGGCCTGGCGGTTCTGCGCGAGCAGGATCAGGGGTGCGGCGTACGAGGCCTGCAGGCTCAGCATGAGCGTGAGGAAGATGAAGGCGTAGGGGTCCCAGCGCAGGTCGGGCGGGCCGACGGCGTTCCAGGTGATCCAGACGGCGACGAACGCCGTCATGTAGATGAGGAAGCGCGGCGTGCCCATGAACCGCGCGAAGCGCTCGCTCCAGACCCCGAAGGTCTCCTGGGAGACGGTCGGCCGCGGCAGCAGCGCGCGGCGCACCTCACGCGGCTGGTCGATCCGTCCCGTGTCGCGGGGGGCGCGCTCAGCCATGCGTCACCTCGTGGCGGTCCTCGCGCCAGTCGTCGGGGAGGATGTGGTCGAGCACGTCGTCGACCGTGACCGCGCCGAGCAGGCGGCCGTCCTCGTCGACGACGGGGAGGCCGACCAGGTTGTAGGTCGCGAGCATGCGGGTGACCAGGCCGAGGGGGGAGTCGACCCGCAGCGGCTCGATCTCCTTGTCGAGGATGCCGCCGATCGCGCCGTGCGGGGGCTCGCGCAGCAGCCGCTGGATGTGGACGATGCCGAGGAACTTGCCGGTGGGCGCCTCGAGCGGCGGGCGGCAGACGAACACGGTGGACGCGAGGGCCGGGGAGAGCTCGACCTTGCGGACCACGGCCAGCGCGTGGGCGATGGTGGCGTCGGGCGCGAGGATCACCGGCTCGGTCGTCATGAGGCCGCCGGCGGTGTTCTCGTCGTAGGTCAGCAGCCGCCGCAGCGGGGCTGCCTCGTCGGGCTCCATGTGGCCGAGCAGCTCCTCACGCTGCTCCGGGGTGAGCTCCTTGAGGAGGTCGGTGGCGTCGTCGGGCTCCATGGCCTCGAGCACGTCGGCGGCACGCTCGCGCTCGAGGGTCGCCAGGATCTCGACCTGGTCGTCCTCGGGCAGCTCCTCGAGGACGTCGGCGAGCCTCTCGTCGGCCAGCGCGGCGGCCACCTCGGCCCGGCGTTTGGGGGTGAGCTCGTGGATGACCTCCGCGAGGTCGGCCGGCTTGAGGTCGTCGTAGGTCTCGAGCAGCTTGGCTGCGCTCTGGGCACTGCCGGAGCGGTGGATGCCCATGACGTCCTCGATCGGGACGAGCACCGTGGCGCCCCGCCGTCGCCGGAACGGGCCCAGGGAGCTGCGGGGCGCACCCCGCCGCACGAAGACCTTGGAGATGCCCCAGTCGCGGGTCCGCTCGCGCTCGATGGCGATGTCCTCCACGGTGGCCGTGTAGTCGCCCTCGGGGTCGCGAACCGTGACCTGGCGGTCGAGCAGCTCGGCCATGACGAGGACCTCGTTCGTGCGCTGCTCGAAGCGGCGCATGTTGACCAGCCCCGTGGTGATGACCTGGCCGCCGTCGACGGAGGTGACCCTCGTCATCGGGAGGAACACCCGGCGGCGGCCGGGGACCTCCACGACGAGGCCGATGACCCGGGGCCGGCGCCGCGACGCCCCGAAGGTCACCACGACGTCGCGCACCCGGCCGACCTGGTCGCCGAGCGGGTCGAACACGCTCAGGCTGGTCAGGCGGCCGACGAAGACGCGCGACGGGGTGCTCACACCGGCAAGGCTATCCGCCGGCGCCGTGGTCGTCCGGAAGGCGTGTGCCGCGGCGCCGCAGCGGGCGACCCCCGAGGTGCCACGGCCGCCACCCGGTGGTCGTCGCCGGGGAGGGTGGCACCGGCGCGGCGCCCGAGGTGTCCGGATAGCTGCCCGGCGCCTGGAGGGGAGCGCCGAAGGGCCGCAGCGCGCGGACGGTGCAGGACTGTGCCCACCGCTCGACCTGGTCGTCGACCGCGTTGAGACGGCCGGCCTTCAGGGCCTGCGTCGCAGGTTCCCAGAGCGGGTCGTCGACGGTCACGGTCCGCACGCTCGCCCGCACCGCGACGAGCCGGCCGCCGGTGTCCTTGCTGCGCAGGATGAGCGTCACCTCGTCGGGCAGCCAGGGGAGCTGCTGCTCGCCGGGCCCGGACACGATGAACACCGTGTCCTCGGCCCAGGCGTGCCACGCCGGCCAGGCGCGGTCGCCGGGCACGTCGATCCACAGCAGCCCCGACTTGCCCGCCGCCTCCGCGAAGAGAGCGGTGGCGTTGACCGTGGTACGGCCTTGGACGGGCGCGGCGGGACCACTGCCCGCGGGGTCCTCGGCACGCTCGGTCACACCGTGAACTGTGTCATAACCGCTGCTGCGACGTCTGCGCTAGCGTCCGCGCCATGCGCACCCCCAAGGAGTTCTACAGGCCGCTCGCCGTGGG
Organism: Pedococcus sp.; assembly: GCF_036554925.1. NCBI lineage: Bacteria > Bacillati > Actinomycetota > Actinomycetes > Micrococcales > Intrasporangiaceae > Pedococcus > Pedococcus sp. Next base: position 6,288 of record NZ_DATBMI010000217.1, on the reverse strand, counting down.
CGCCCCCCTGCCGCTCACCGAGGTCCCGGCCCGGCCGTCGCGGGTGATCCACTTCTTCGATCCCAGCAACGAGAAGATGGCGGCGAAGGTCCCGGCCATGGTCGGCACGGTGGACGTCCTGCTCGGCAACCTCGAGGACGCCGTCAAGGCGGACAGGAAGGTCGCCGCGCGCGAGGGGCTCGTCGCGATCGCGAAGGCCACCGACTTCGGCGAGAACACCCAGCTGTGGGCCCGGGTCAACGCGCTCGACAGCCCGTGGGTGCTGGACGACCTGACCACCCTCGTCACCGAGATCGGCGACCGGCTCGACGTGGTCATGGTCCCGAAGGTCCAGGGCCCGGAGGACATCCACTACGTCGACCGGCTGCTCGCACAGCTCGAGGCCCGGGCCGGCCTGCAGCGACCGATCCTCGTGCACGCCATCCTCGAGACCGCCCGCGGAGTCGCCAACGTGGAGGCCATCGCCGGCGCGAGCCCGCGGATGCAGGGCATGTCGCTGGGGCCCGCGGACCTCGCCGCCGACCGGCGGATGAAGACGACCCGGGTCGGCGGCGGCCACCCCGGCTACCTCGTGCGCCAGGACCCGGCGGTGGTCGACGGTGCCCCCGACATCCACGGCGAGAGCTCCCCGCGTGCGACCTACCAGCAGGACCTGTGGCACTACACCATCGCCCGCATGGTCGACGCCTGCGCGATGCACGGGATCTTCCCCTACTACGGGCCGTTCGGGGACATCGCCGACGTCGTCGCCTGCGAGGACCAGTTCCGCAACGCGTTCCTCCTCGGCTGCGTCGGCACGTGGTCGCTGCACCCCGCCCAGGTCGCCATCGCCAAGCGCGTGTTCAGCCCCTCCCCGGAGGACGTCGCCCACGCGCGCCGTGTCGTCGCCGCGATGGGCGACGGCACCGGCGCCGTGATGCTCGACGGCAAGATGGAGGACGACGCGAGCCTCAAACAGTGCCTGGTCATCGTGGAGCTCGCCGAGCGCCTGGCGCGCACCGACCCGGAGCTCGCCGAGCTGTATGCCGCCGTGCCGGGCGAGGGCCCGGCCGGCGCCGAGGAGGGAGCGAGGTGAGCGGCGGGCAGGTGGCCCACCGCCCTCGCCGCTCGGTCCTCTACATGCCCGCCTCCAACGAGCGGGCCCTGGAGAAGGCCAAGACCTTGCCCGTCGACGCGCTGATCCTCGACCTCGAGGACGCCGTCGCCCCCGACGCCAAGGACCAGGCGCGCGAGAACGCCTGTGCCGCAGCCCGATCCGGCACGTACGGCCGCCGTGAGGTGACGATCCGGGTCAACGGCACCGGTACCCGGTGGCACGAGGCCGACCTCGCCGCGGCCGCGCAGGCCGGGCCCGACGGGATCGTCGTGCCGAAGGTCGGGTCGGCGCAGGAGGTCCTCGCGCTCGTCGCGGCGATGGAGGCCGCTGGGGCGCCCGAGCACACCGCCCTGTGGGCGATGGTCGAGACGCCGCGGGCCATGCTGCACTGCGAGGAGATCGCGGCCGCGTCGGACCGCCTCGCCGTGCTCGTCATGGGCACCAACGACCTCGCCAAGGAGCTGCACGCGGAGCACGTGCCGGGCCGGCAGCCGCTGCTGCCCGGTCTGGGGCTGTGCCTGCTCGCGGCCCGGGCCACCGGCACGGTGATCCTCGACGGGGTCTTCAACAACGTGAAGGACGCTGCGGGGTTCGAGGCGGAGTGCGTCCAGGGCCGCCAGATGGGGTTCGACGGCAAGACCCTCATCCACCCCGGGCAGGTCGAGGCGTGCAATGCGGCCTTCGCGCCGAGCGAGGCCCAGGTCGAGGAGGCCGAGGGGATCCTGGCTGCGTGGGAGGCGGGCGCCGGGTCCGGCGTGGTCACCTACCAGGGACGGATGGTCGAGAACCTGCACGTGGAGACCGCCCGCAGGGTCCTGGACACGGCCGCCGCGATCCGCTCGCTGCAGGTCGAGTCGCAGGGCTGACCCCGGGACGCGTCCGGGGCCCGACGCCCGGGGCATTGGGTGGGTCTCGGGCCCCGCGACGAAGTAGTCCCCCGCAGGAGGCAACCATTCGACCGTGGTGTGCGTCTTCTCAGGTGCGGCCGTCCCCGGGGGGGACGGTCGCGCCACGGTCGGGGTGATTCTTGACCAAACCTCAACCATCAGGACGCGTTGCACGCAACCGGAAGCGGTCGTCGTGCGTCAGCATGGGCAGACGTGCAGGGAGCACAGGTCCTGCCCGCACCGGAAGGGGAACAGGGGATGCCAGCGACTCGCGCGCGCCTGCTGAGGAGGCCGCTGGCGACGGCGCTGACGGCGGCTGCCCTGGCGACCGTTCTGGCCACCGCTGGCTGCGGGCTCGTGGAGGTGGCCAGCGACGACGCGGCGGCCACCTCGGAGCCGTCGTCCTCGCAGGCCACCACGCCGGCCGTGCCGGGCCCGACGCCCAGCGACGCCCCGACCACCCCGCCCGCCGCGACGTCCACGACCGCGCCGGCGCCCACGACCACCGCGGCCCCGACGACGCTCGGGCCGACGACGAAGCCGACGACCACGCCGACGAAGCCAAGGACCACGCCGACCACGCCGACCCCGACGGTGGAGCCCACTCCCACCGAGGGTGACACGCTCCACTCCGGTGACTCGGGCGCCTACGTGCGCAGCGTCCAGCAGCGGCTCAGCGACCTCGGTTACTGGCTGGGCACGCCCGACGGCAGCTACGGCTACCTCACCACCCAGGCCGTCATGGCGCTGCAGAAGGCCGCCGGTCTCGGGCGGGACGGCGTGTTCGGCCCGGCGACGCGGCAGGCCCTGCAGTCCGGGGTCCGTCCGCAGGCCCGGGTCGGGGGCACGGGCATCGAGATCGACAAGGCGCGCCAGATCCTGCTCGTCGTCCGCGGGGGACGCGTGGTCACGATCCTCAACACGAGCACGGGCAACGGCGAGCTGTTCGAGTCCTACGGCCAGCAGCGCCGGGCGGTCACACCGGCGGGGTCGTACCGGGTGTTCCGCAGCGTCAACGGCAACGACGAGGGGCCGCTCGGTGACCTGTGGCGACCCCGCTACTTCAACGGGGGCATCGCCGTGCACGGCGCCGCGTCGGTCCCGGCCTACCCGGCCTCCCACGGCTGCGCCCGGGTGAGCAACGCCGCGATGGACATGATCTGGGCCCAGAACCACATGCCGATCGGCGGGCTGGTCACCGTCTACTGACGCTCGGCAGGGTCGCCCGGCGCTCACCGAGGCGGGCCGCGACCCAGTCCAGCTGCGCACCGGCGTGGCCGCGCCAGTAGTCCCACGAGTGGTCGCCCCGGTCGACGGTGAGGGTGGCCGTGGGCAGGGCGCGGGCGAAGGCGCGGTTCGCGGCGAGGAAGGAGTCCCGGTCGCCGCAGTCGAGGCGCACGGGGATGGCGGCCAGGATGCCTGTGCGCCGGAAGACGTCGTGGCGTGCGAAGTCCGCGTCGTCGTCGAACGCCTCGGGCGGCTCGGCCGGCCGGCTGGTCCACAGAGCCGCGCTCGCCGCGACGACCGCGCCCACCCGTGCCGGCCCGAGCTCGCTGGCGAGCAGCAGCGCGCCGTAGCCGCCCATGGACCACCCCAGCAGGGCGAGCGGACCGGCATACCCCGTCTGCTCCGACAGCAGCGGCAGGAAGTCCTCGCGGACCATGGCCGCGGTGTCGATCCCGCTGCGGCGGGGGTGCCACCAGTGGTTGCCGCCGTCCACCGAGGCCACGGCGAGCCCGGTGCGGGCGACGTGGTCCTGCACGCGCTGGTCGTCGAACGCGTTGTCGGCGTTCCCACCCCGGCCGTGCAGCACCACGACGGTCGGCGGCGGCGCCCCGGCACGGTCGGGCACCGCGAGGCGCCAGCGGACCTCCCGCCCGGGCCAGTGGCTGCTGCGGAGCGAGCCGTCGCGCATCGCGACGCCCTGCGGCGCGCCCGGGCCGCAGGCAGCGACCAGGGCTGCGCTCGCGGCCAGCCCCGAGAGCACCGCGCGGCGGGTGACGGCCCCCATGCCGCGACGGTATCCCGTCCCCGTCTGCTGGAGGGAACGGGACACCGCCGCCGGCCGGCGGACGGCTACCAGCGGGAGGTCGCTGCTGCGACGAGGTCGCCGAGCACCTCGCCCTCGTCGACGTCGAGCCCGCGGCTGCGGAACCAGCGGCACATGTTCGCGGTGTCGCGCTCGAGGAACTCGAAACCGCGCGGGTTGCCGATGATGTCGACGATCTGCGGCCAGTCGATGAGGACCAGCTGCTCACCGTCCAGCAGGACGTTGTACGGCGAGAGGTCGCCGTGCGCCCAACCGCGCTGCGCCAGGACGGTCAGCGCCTCGCGGAGCTGCTCGAAGAGCTCGGCGAGGAGGTCCGGCGCGGGCCGGGTCTGCGCCAGCCGTGGTGCCGCCTGGCCGTCCTCGCCGATGAACTCCATGAGCATCTCGCGGTCGCTCAGCTGGACGGGGTAGGGGACGGGCAGCCCCAGCTCCCAGAGCGCGCCGAGCGCCTCGAACTCCGCTGCCGCCCACTGCCCCGAGAGCAGCTCACGGCCGAACTCGGTACGCCGGGCCATGGCCCGCATCTCCCGGCTGCGGCGGACCCGGCGGCCCTCCTGGTAGCCGGCGTCGCGGTGGAACATGCGGTGCTCGCTGGTGCGGTACCGCTTCGCCGCGAGCAGCGTGTCGAGCCGCGGGCTGCCGGCGCCGTCGGGGACCCAGCGGCGGACGACGTGGACGTCGGCCTCCTTGCCGGTCTTGAGGATGCCGAGGTCGGACTCGACGGCCCCGAGAGCGGTGATGACCCAGTCGGGCCGAGGCTTCGGTCCGTGGGTGGCGCCGTCCCAGGTCGACCATCGCTCGCCCTCGGGCGGGTCGTCGGGGCGGCTGTCAAACGAGAACTGTGGGTTCTCCTGGAATGCGTGCAAGACAGGACTCCAAGGTGAGAGTGATGTGGGCGCGGACGCGGCCCAGGACAGTCGTGGACATCTCGCGCCTCCTCGGAGTCGTGGCAACGGCGGTATGCCGTGCGGCTGGCTCCCAGCGTGCCAGCCGCGTTCCGGCCGCCGCCACCGGTTTTTTCGGGTGGTGGGACTCACATGCCGTTCGGGTGTCCGCGGCGGTGGGCGCTCGGCATACTCGCGGCAGGTCCCTTATCCCGCGACGCAAGGTGGCGAACGCGCATGTCCCGACTGCAGCAGACCGACGGCCTGACCGAGGAGCAGACCGAGCTGGTCAAGCTCGTGCGGGAGTTCGTCGAGGAGCAGATCCTCCCGGTCGCCACCGAGCTCGAGCACAGGGACGAGTACCCGACGCAGATCGTCGAGGGCATGAAGGAGATGGGGATCTTCGGGCTGATGATCCCCGAGGAGTACGGCGGCCTGGGGGAGTCGCTGCTGACCTACGCGCTGTGCGTCGAGGAGATCGCCCGCGGCTGGATGTCGGTCAGCGGCATCATCAACACCCACTTCATCGTCGCCTACATGATCCTGCAGCACGGCACGGAGGAGCAGAAGCAGCGCTACCTGCCGAGGATGGCGACCGGCGAGGTCCGCGGCGCCTTCTCGATGTCCGAGCCGGGCTGCGGTTCCGACGTCTCGGCGATCAAGACCAGGGCCGTGCGCGACGGCGACTCCGACGACTGGACCATCAACGGCCAGAAGATGTGGCTGACCAACGGCGGCTCGGCGAACCTCGTCGCGGTACTGGTGAAGACCGACACCGGCGCCGACTCGGTCTACAAGAACATGACGACCTTCCTCATCGACAAGACGGAGGGCTTCGGCGAGACGGCCCAGGGCGTCACGGTGCCCGGCAAGATCGACAAGATGGGTTACAAGGGCGTCGACACCACCGAGCTCGTCTTCGAGGGGCACCGGACGACGTCGGCGCAGATCCTCGGTGGGGAACCGGGTCGCGGCTTCTACCAGATGATGGACGGCGTCGAGGTGGGCCGCGTCAACGTGGCCGCCCGCGGCTGCGGCGTCGCCCGGCGCGCGTTCGAGCTGGGCATCGCCTACAGCCAGCAGCGCGAGACGTTCGGCAAGAAGATCGCCGACCACCAGGCGGTGCTGTTCCGCCTCGCTGACATGGCGGTCAAGGTCGAGGCGGCCCACGAGATGATGGTCAAGGCGGCCCGCAAGAAGGACTCGGGGGAGCGCAACGACCTCGAGGCTGGCATGGCGAAGTACCTTGCGTCCGAGTACTGCTCGCAGGTCGTCGAGGACTCGTTCCGCATCCACGGCGGCTACGGCTACTCCAAGGAGTACGAGATCGAGCGGCTCTACCGGGAGGCGCCGATGCTGCTGATCGGTGAG
>NZ_DATBMI010000208.1:0-3626 GCF_036554925.1 Pedococcus sp. | reverse complement strand
GCGCGCAAGAACCAGGTCAACACGGTCATCAAGGAGATCAAGCTCCGCCCGAAGATCGACCCGCACGACTACGGCACCAAGAAGGGCCACGTCGAGCGCTTCCTCAAGGGCGGCGACAAGGTCAAGGTGACGATCATGTTCCGCGGGCGCGAGCAGTCGCGCCCGGAGCTCGGCTTCCGGCTGCTGCAGCGCCTGGCCGAGGACGTCATCGAGCTCGGCACCGTGGAGTCCGCTCCCAAGCAGGACGGCCGCAACATGATCATGGTGCTCGCCCCGACCAAGAAGAAGTCCGAGGCCAAGGCCGAGCAGCGCCGCGCCCGCTCGGCAGCCGCTGCGGCGCCGGCCGAGGCCGCGCCTGCCGAGGCGGCGCCCGCTGCGACGGAGCAGCCCGCGGCCGCTCCGGAGGCCGAGCAGGCCGAGCAGGCCGAGCAGGCCGCCGAGTAGGCCCCAGACCCACCCGCAGTACCCGAACGAGCAGTACCCGAACGACCGAAGGAGATCGGCTCGCATGCCGAAGATGAAGACGCACTCTGGCGCCAAGAAGCGCTTCCGCCTGACCGGCAAGGGCAAGGTCATGCGTGAGCAGGCGAACGGCCGCCACCTGCTCGAGCACAAGTCCTCGCGCTACACCCGTTCCATCGCGAACGACGTCGAGGTCTCGAAGCCGGACGCCAAGAAGGTCAAGAAGCTCCTCGGCCGCTGAGCCGAGCCCACCCACCGCACAACCGGGCTCACCAGCAGCAGGCTCGGAAGCTAGACAGAGACAGCAAGGAGAACTCACGTGGCACGCGTGAAGCGGGCAGTCAACGCCCAGAAGAAGCGCCGGGTCGTCCTCGAGCGCGCCAGCGGATACCGCGGGCAGCGCTCGCGCCTCTACCGCAAGGCCAAGGAGCAGGTCACCCACAGCCTCGGTTACGCCTACCGGGACCGTCGCGCCAAGAAGGGCGACTTCCGTCGCCTGTGGATCCAGCGCATCAACGCCGGCGCCCGCGCCAACGGCATGACCTACAACCGCTTCATCCAGGGCCTGAAGGCCGCTGAGATCGAGGTCGACCGCCGCATGCTCGCCGAGCTCGCCGTCTCCGACGAGGCCGCGTTCGCCGCGCTGGTCGAGATCGCCAAGGCGAACGTGCCGGCCACCGCCGAGGCCTCTGCCTGACGTCTCCACGACGTTCCACCGAGCGCCGGGACATGCCCCCGCTGAGCACCCCCCTGACCAACCCACGGTCGGACCGGGTCAAGGCGGTGCGGGCGCTGTCCCGGCGCTCGGTGCGTGTGAAGACCGGCCGCTTCCTCGCCGAGGGCCCCCAGTCGGTGCGTGAGGCCGTCCGCCACCGGCCCGACCTCGTCGTCGACCTCTACGTCACCGCCGAGGCCGTCGAGCGCCACCCCGACATCGTCAGCGCCGCCGACGAGGCAGGGCTCTTCCGGCACGAGGTGTCGCCGGAGGTGCTGGCCGCGATGTGCGACACCCCCGCCCCGCAGGGCGTCGCCGCCGTGTGCCGCGTCGAGACCGCGTCGCTCGAGGACGTCCTCGCCGGGGCGCCACGGTTCGTCGTGGTCCTCACCCACGTGCGCGACCCGGGCAACGCCGGCACCGTGATCCGCGGCGCGGACGCAGCCGGGGCCGATGCCGTGCTCGTCAGCGACGCGTCGGTCGACGTGCACGCCCCCAAGGTCGTGCGCTCGACCGCGGGTTCGCTCTTCCACCTGCCGGTCGTCACCGGGCTGCCGGTCGAGGCTACGCTGGCCCGGCTGCGGCGGGCGGGCCTGAGGGTGCTCGCGGCGGACGGCGGGGGGCACGCCCTGGTCGGGGACGTCGACCTCACCGGCCCGCACGCCTGGGTCATGGGCAACGAGGCCTGGGGCCTGGAGCCCCAGGTCCTTGAGGCCTGCGACGAGGTGGTGCGCGTGCCGATCTACGGCCGGGCGGAGTCCCTCAACCTGGCCATGGCGGCCACGGTGTGCCTCTACGCCTCCGCCAGCGCACTCAACGCGGGCGCGAATCGCTAGGGTGCGGTCATGGACACCACGGCGGGCGCGCTCCTGAACCCGCAGACCGCCGCGAAGGCCTCGGAGCTCGTGCCCGACGGCCTCGTCGCGGCCGGCGCCGACGGCCGCATCGTCCTGGTCAACCGCCGAGCCCTGCGCATCACCGGCCTGCGCCGCGAGGAGCTCGTGGGCGCCGACATCCGCGACGCGCTCGTCCTCCAGGACAGCGACGGCAGCTCCTGGTGGCAGACCACCGACCCGTGGGGTGGCCTGCGGACCCGCACGGGCCACCGCGAGAAGCTCCTCATGCTGGCCAACGGCCGAGAGGTCCTCGTCACCGCGAAGTACACCCGTCCCGCGCGCAACCAGCCGGTGAGCCTGGTCGTGGTGGTCATGCGCGACGCCGAGCACCGCCGCCGCGTGGAGGCGAACCACGCCGCGCTCATCTCGACCGTCGCCCACGAGCTGCGCTCGCCCCTGACCTCGGTCAAGGGGTTCTCCTCGACCCTGCTGCGCCGCTGGGAGCGCTTCACCGACGAGCAGAAGCGCCTGATGATCGAGACCATCGAGGCCGACGCCGACCGAGTCACCCGGTTGATCAGCGAGCTCCTGGACGTCTCACGCATCGATGCCGGCCGGCTCCAGATCCGACCCCAGCCGATCGACGTCCCGGCGGTCTTCGAGCGCCACGTGGAGCGGGCCGTCGCCACCGGCCACGAGCGGGAGCGCTTCGTTCTGGAGGTCCCTGACGAGCTGCCGGAGGTGTGGGCCGACCCGGACCGCCTCGACCAGATCCTCGCCAACCTCGTCGAGAACGCCCTGCGCCACGGTGAGGGTGCGGTGACACTGGCTGCCCACCCGGCCCACGAGGCGAGCGGCGAGAACGGCGGCCGCAGACCGCTCGAGGGCTGCGTCGACCTCGTGGTGAGCGACGACGGCCAGGGCATCGACCCCGCGCACCGGGACTTGATCTTCTCCCGGTTCTGGCACGGCTCCGGCCGCGGCAGCACCGGCTTGGGGCTGTACGTCGTCAAGGGCCTGGTCGAGGCGCACGGAGGCCGCATCCTCGTCGAGACCGCACCGAGCGGCGGCGCGCAGTTCCGCTTCAGCCTCCCGTCCGAGGCGCCGGAGTACCTGCAGTAACCCGCCCGCTGCGTGGTGGGGTGGCCGCGGGCCTGGCCCGGGCGTGGAGGATCATGCCGTGGGCGGTGGTCCCGGCCGTGGCGTCCCAGCCGCGGGCGTCGAGGTCACGCTCGAGCTCGTCGGGTCGCCAGTAACGCTTGAGCACCGTGTACGTGCCGCCGTCCGGCAGGGAGCGCGACTCTCTCCTCGCGCCCGGGGGAGGGGAATCGTGTCGAGGCCAAGCCGCGCGCCGGTGGGGGCGAAGTCGTGCACCGCCTGCTCCATCTCGGCGACGTCCTCGAACCACTGACGGTGCAGCTGGGGCGGCAGCGCGTACGAGCCCCGACGGGCCCACCACTGGTCGTAGACCGGGGTGCGCCGCCGGTAGTACTCGACCTGCTCGGCCACCCCATCGTCGCGCACGGCCAACAGGCTAGCCGTGCCCACACCTCGATATCGGCTTGCCGGTGGGGGAGTGCAGGGGCACGCTGGAGGCATGGCATCGCCGACGC